>JAHKXX010000146.1 GCA_020627425.1 bacterium | reverse complement strand
TGCCGAGAGCTTTTGAAAGCGTTTCGGCTGATGTACTGTTCGGAGCAAAGCCGCCGAAAATAGTCAGCTGTGTGTTATCGACAATTACGTCCGCGCCTTCTTTGCCGTAATTCTTCTCGAGCTGAGCGAATGACTGGATAATCGGAACGATTTGCAGACGACGCGAACGCGACGCGGAGAACATCATCTCAGCCGATTCTATCTTAGGAAGCGTACCGAACTCATCGCAGAAGAATACACAGCGGTTTTTGAGCTGACCGCCGTTCTCATCCGCTACGGCGAGAATTTCACGGTAGAGTTGTTGGATAATGAGCGAAACCATAAAGAACTTGTTCGGGTCTTCCTCGGGCATTATTATGAAGATAGCGCTTTTCCGCCTACAGAAATCTTCGGCGTCTATCTCTGTATCAAAGCAAAGAAGTTGTTCGAGCTCCGAGTCAAGAAAAGCGTCTAGCCTTGACATCGCAGTGGACATTACGGAGGCCATGCTTTGTTCGGAAGTGTTCAGCGCAGCTCCTGCAAACCATTTCGCCTTATGCTCATCAGGGAGGAGACTCATCAGATACTGAAACTGATTTTGCTTTCTGTTTCCCGACGGAGCGAGAAGTTCCTGAATAATCTTGTAGACAGATACGATATGCCGTTCCTCGTGCTTGCAGAACTCTGCGACGAGCAAAATAGTAGCAGTCAGCAAGCCTTCCGCTGCGTCGTAAAAGTATGAGTTCTCTCCGAAGGACGCTCCTTCCATACCGGACATTATGATTGTTTTTGAGATAATCTTTGCGTATTTCTCGCACTTGGCTTTGTAGACGAGCTTGGTTGAATCCTGCTGATATAAATCCCAATACTTATTGACGAGATGCAGGAGATTATTTCCATTGGAGCGCGTCGGGTTACGCAAATCAATAACGGAAATCTTATAGCCGTAATCATCCTGAGCGATTCTACCGTAGTTGCGAACGATGTCGCCTTTTGTATCGGTACTTAGGAATGACATTCCCGTAGCGCAGGCGTATTCAATGCACGGATACAACCAGTATGCAGTTTTTCCGACACCCGCCGCGCCAATCATCAGAGCGTGAACGTCACCTGTGTCAACCATTGCGCATGTTGCATTCTGATGGACAGGCTTTACTAATTCCTCACGCTCCTTGTCGGGGTTGATAAGTTTGGAAAAGAATCTGATAATCTTTCTGATCAGGTATATTACTCTGCGAAGCAAATTGGCGAATCGCACACGCCTCATTGTCTTACATCCGACAACTATCCCTTGATCCTTGGGACGGCTCTTTGGACTTTTTCTCCATAGCTGCGGATTGTAATGCAGGTGCTTATAGGTCTTGCGGATTTCCTTTTTGGTTGCCCAGCGAGCCGTGCCGTGCTGTCCGTGACCGACAGTTTTGTCCTTTATATTGAGATTGTATCGGTTTGCGAGTGTCAGCACAATCATGAAGAAGGCACCGAGCGCTGCTACCGCTAATATCATAATTTGAAGTCCTGACATAAATCTTCATCTCCTTCACATAACAAATCCTCATTCCAATCTTTGTGAGTTGGAACGAGGATTTTATAATTTACATTCAGTTCTTTAAGTTTTTCGGCTATTCTCTTGTTAGCCTTCTTCCCTGCCTCGTCGTTATCAAGGCAAAGATAAACTGTTTTAATCTTTGGGTTATCCTTGAGGCATTGCAACAGAGCTTTGTCCGAGACCGAACAGGCCGCAGCGTAGCTGTTGAGCTGCCAATTCCATTTGTTCATTGAAATGAATGACAGCATATCAATCGGAGCCTCAAAAAAATACAGCTTATCACTTTGAGGGTTTGTCCAATGAAAGCTGTACTTTGGATTGCTGCTCGAAATAGTATGCTTAAACGGCTTTTCGGTTGATGTTGCTCTTGTGTGGGCGTGTCTCGGGATGTTATCCTTATCCTTGCCGACAAAAACAACATTGTGATATTTTTCAGATTCATAAATCATGCCCTTTGCGATGAAAGCATAGACAACATCTTTATCGAGGCCTCTGTCCTGTAAAAGATATTTAAGCATTCTGGTCATTGTCCTGTTGTGATACGGAAGCTTGAACGGTTGTTTTTCCCTTTTTACAACGGTAGAAGAATTTGTTGCAGGCTTTCTGTCGC
>JAHKXX010000145.1 GCA_020627425.1 bacterium | reverse complement strand
AGGACTGTTCCTCGGTAAACGGCTGAGAATTGGTTTCTGGATAAACAGCGCTCGAGCTGATAAAAATGTAATCATTAAAGGTAACACCGGAATCAAGCAGCGTTTTAATATGTTCTTCTGTATAAGCGGTGATGTCAAGAATAAGGTCAAAGTGATTGCCGCTGAGCTTATCCCCTAAAGCAGTTCTGTCGCAGTTGATATGAGTTACACCATACACCTGAGGTCTAGTGCCACGGTTGATAACAGTAACATCGTTCCCTTTGGAAGCAAAGTATTCTGCTGCATATTTACTGACAAAGGTTGTTCCGCCTGTGATAAGAATTTTCATTGCTACTCCTTTCAGAATCAAGCCCGTTTTTCTATGAAAATAATTCTACCACGAATCCGAAAATATGGCAATAGAAAACGCCGCCAAGCAGGAGAGTGTCCCACTTGGCGGCGTTTCTAAAATACTACAACTATATCCTTCTTGACACAGCCAGCAGGTGTCCCGACAAACCGATTATTTCATCGTGAGTGTCGAGTAAGCGGACGGTGGTCATCAATATGTTCCGTGACTTTTCATTTTTCCATAACTCGTCAATATTATTTGCAAGCCAAGCACCGCCCATCACTCCGTGTACAACAGAATCGGAAAAACCTCCGACTTTAAGCTCAGCTTTCAACGCTTTTGCCGTGTGTAAATGTGAACTCCCCAAGCCTGCATATACTTCTTTGTTCGGATTGATATGGGTACCGTCCTTCAGCTCACGCTCCACCATTGCCAAGAAATCAGGATTTTCCAAATACGATCCTCCGTTGGGAGAATATACGGTTAACTTGTCGAGAAGAACAGAATACGGTGTTAATGCTGCCGAGAACAACACTCCGCCTTTCTTTAACAAACGAAAGCTTTCTCTTATTGCCCTGATTCTTTCCTCATAGTCAGTAATATGATAAAGAGGTCCCATCAAAAGCACAGCGTCGGCGCTGTTGTCTGCTCTCGGAACTTTTCGGGCGTCGCAAACCTCACTCGCGGCAAGCGAACAGCCGGGATACTCTTTCGCAAGCTTTTTGCTCATTTTGATATTGGTTTCGGACAAATCAAAAAGATGTACTTCATATCCAAGAGAAGCAAGCCACCAAGAATACTCTCCATATGCGCCGCCAATATCATAGATAGCAGCGGGCGGTGTCGGCAGATTTTCAAGCAATATTTCTTTTGAACGTTCAAATTCAATCAAGCCTATATCTGTTCTCAGCCTATTATATTCTCTGCCTTCTTCGTAAAAAGCCAGAACAGCGTTGTCTATTGTTTTCATATCTTTCTCCTTTGTTATAATTAAAAATTTGTTGGTCTGTTTTATCTGTTTCGATTTGTTGGTGAACGAGCTGTTCCGACATATTAACTCCTCCTTTCAAGAAAAATAAAAACCGGTCAGAAGCTTTACAGGCTACTGACCGGTTGCTGACAGAATAAAAATTATGCGCACAACAAACTAAGCCGGTTGCCTGATTCGACAATGGCTTGCTGCTGATTCATTTTGTTAATAGCAAAATACATCATTGTTGTGTCCCTCCATAATTTGCTGCCTATTATAACACTCCGTCCGCTTTGTGTCAAGAGATATAGAGCAAAAATCACCGCCAAGCAGGAGATTATCCCACTTGACGGCGCTGATTATAATTCTATACTAGAAATTTACTCCCATTCGCTTAATTCATTTTAACACTAAGCATATTAGTTTAATACAGGCGGTTTTTGATACATATTATACTGCTATTCTGCCTATTATTTTGGGCTTCAAAACACAAGGTGTATTACATAACATCCTTTTACTTTAGCAGTTTTCTCGATTTCCGAAACCAGTCTTGCTCCCAATCCCTTATCACGATCTCTCCCGTCAACTCAAAGAGTATCAATATCAGCGACATTCCAACCATACATTATTGCGACACAACCGGCAATAGAGATTCTAATTCACTAAATTATTCTTTCATCGCTGCAAGTCTGATAAGTTCCCTGATATGAATGTCAACACTGTCCAAACACGGCAAAGCAGCGTTTGTATCATTAAGGAGCAACGGCAATTCAGTACAGCCAAGGACAACAGACTCTATACCATATTGTGTGCGCATCCTGTCAATAATGGCATTAAACTCCTGTAATGTCGATTTTTTCACGATACCTATCTCAAGCTCTTCTAAAATTCTTTTTGCGATGAGTTCTCTGTCCTCTTTGCACGGAACAAATACATCTATACCGACACTCATCAGATCCTTTTTCATATAATCCTGTTCCATTGTAAACATAGTACCCAGAAGTCCGACTTTTCTATATCCTCTACGTACAGCTTCATCGCATACTGCCTTCGGGATACTGACAAGCGAAACATTGGTATTCTTTTCTATCTCGTCAAATACTATGTGCATCGTTCCGGCTGTGAGCGTAATGATCTCACAACCGGATTGTTTTAGCATGTTTACCTTTTCGGAAAGATATGATGAAAGCTCTCCGTATTTTCCGCCTGAAACATAGTCCCATGCTTTCCGAAAATTGACGCTTTCAATGGCAATATCCGGCATTTCTTTTCCTCCTGTAAGATAATCAATTCTTGAATTCAGTTCCTTATAATACATCAACGTTGACTCAGGTCCTGTTCCGCCGACTAAACCTATTTTTTTCATGTTTACCTCCGTATTATATCATTAATTCACTTAACCCACTAAATTACGTTTAAACAATTAATCAAGATAGCTTGCTGTACCTCCAACAAGTGCTTTTTGAATTCATAACCGACAAAATATTGACTGTCAATCGCTGAAACAGAAACTTCCTCACCTCTGTAGAACGGCGGACAAGGGTTTAGCAACGCACCTTCGTTTGCCTTCTTCATTATTTCAGCGGTAATTTGATACTCCTCAAAATCAGGCAAAATCTCTTTTGGAAGCGAGTCGGTGCAGATGATATCTTTACCGCAAACAGCTGATTTAATATCATTTTCCGCTATGACATCTTCCATGTCAAATCCTTTTGGACAGCATTGCGAAAAAGCCAAATTCATAACATCCGAGAGCTCTTTCCACGCAAGTCCTATATTACATTTTCTTCCGCAAAACAGATATTTGTAATTTAGATAACCGCT
>JAHKXX010000144.1 GCA_020627425.1 bacterium | reverse complement strand
CGTGCCAACAAAGTCGGTGGGTAATACTGACTCGAGTGCGCGGATTTGGGTGCAGCGTCACGCTGCCGCGAATCGACCGCGGAGGCACTCCGCCGCGCTGCCTTGACAACTGACAATAACTGGTTTATTATTAATTCAGATAGACTGAAAAGGAGGGACGTTGATGAATATTTCAGCAGTAAGTCATAGAGCTACTCCGGAATGCGCATATGCTCTTGATGAAGAGACCGTGGTCGTTACACTCAGAACAGGGAAAGATATAGTTCTTGCCGGTATTGTGTATGAGGATCCGTATGTGGATGAGATAAGCACGGATGGAAAATGGCACGGAAAAAGACAGCCGATGCGCCTTGCAGCCGAGCTGAGAGATCACCTTTTGTGGAGTATTAAAATAAAACCGCCCTATAAAAGACTGATGTATTATTTTGAGATTACCGACGGTAAGGAGAGGATGTGTATTTATGAAGATCATCCTCGCCCTTCATCAGAAAACAGCGATAACGTCGGCGCACGGTTCAAGTTTGCATGGCTTAATCCGTCTGATGTTGTCAGTCCTCCCTCATGGCTTCGCGATACCGTATGGTACCAGATAATGCCTGACCGCTTTTGCCGCCATACGGGTGCAGAGGAAAATCCGAAATTCAGAAAATGGGGAGACCTTTCAAACTATGATCATCATGATGTCTACGGTGGTGACCTGCGCGGAATATGTGAAAAACTTCCCTATATTAAAAAGCTTGGTATAAACGGACTGTACCTTACGCCTATATTTTTGTCGGAATCTAACCATAAGTATAATACGGATGATTATGAAAAAATAGACCCGGATTTCGGAACAGAGGACGATCTGAAGGAGCTTGTACAGACAGCTCACTCTATGGGAATAAAAATAATGCTTGACGGTGTTTTTAACCACAGCGGTCTGGGCTTCTTTGCATGGCAGGACGTATTGAAGAATAAAAAAAGCTCTCCATACTACGACTGGTTTTTTATAAACGACGACGATTTTATTAGGGAGGATTTTACCACAATTGACAAAAGATACTACTCGTTTTCGTTCTGGTCGGGTATGCCAAAGCTGAATACCAATAACCAAAAGACCGCCGACTACCTTATAGGTCTGTGTAAGCATTGGGTGCGTGACTGGGATATAGACGGTATACGCTTTGACGTTGGAAACGAGGTGGCGCATAGCTTCCTGAAAAGACTGTATCAGGAAGTAAAATCTATTAAACCCGATACATATCTTATGGGAGAGATCTGGACGGATGCTGTAAAGTGGATAAACGGAATGGAGTATGACTCTGTTACGAACTACCTTCTCAGCTATACCATAAAAAACTTTGCGGATACTGACTTTAATTCAAGAGAGTTTGCCTACGACATCAATAGCTGTATTGCTATGTATCCTGAGCAGACTGTGCCGGTGCTATTTAATTTTATAGATAATCACGATAACCCGCGTGCCATTGAGTTATGCAAAAATGAAAGTGTTCTTTTGCAAAAGCTTTTGCTGCTGCTGACTATGCCCGGCTCACCGTGTATTTACTACGGGACAGAGCTGCCTATGTACGGAAAAATGACTCCCTATACACGCGCATGTATGCCGTGGAATGAAATAGAAAACGGTAAATACTCTGAGTTTTCCGAAAAGGTAAGGGCTGTTATCGAACTCAGGCATAGACTGCCGCAGCTTCGGGGGTTGGATGTAAAATTTATAATTGATGATGAAAGACCGCGCCTTTTACACTATAAAAGAGGCAGTATAGAAATATATCTGAATGCGGGGGAAGAACCGGTAAAAATAAACGCAGACAAAACCGTCCTGCTGTCGGAAAAATATGAGAACGGCTCTTTGTTTGCCGATGGCTTTGCCGTATTCGGAAACGACTGATATTGCATTAAAAATGAAAAAATTAAATCTATTCGAGCTCTCGTGGCCGCTGTTCATAGAAACCCTGCTGTTTTTGATGCTCGGCTTTGTGGATGTTTTTGTTTTAAGTAAATATGACGAGCTGGCTGCGTCTGCAATAAATACGGCAAATCAGGCTATATCTATAGTAACTATAGTCTTTACCGTTATTTCCGGCGCTTCTGCAATACTGATAGCCCAGTATCTCGGTGCCGATCGCACAGAGGATGCGTCCCGTATAGGAGCCTTGTCGATCAGCTTCAACCTTATTACCGGTATCGTAATAAGCGCTTTGCTTGTTGCCTTCAGCGAGCCGATACTTGTATTTATCGGAGCAAAGGGGAGTATACTTCGCTTTGCCCGTGAATATCTTGTAATTGTCGGGGGTACTGTCTTTTTTCAGTCTGTAATGAACGCTATGACGGTAATACTCAGAAATCACGGACTGACAAGGATAACGATGTATATAAGCGTTGGTATGAATGTCATCAATACCGCGCTGGATGTAGTACTGGTGCTCGGACTGTTCGGTATGCCTCGTATGGGTGTGGTGGGAGTCGCTGTTGCTACTGTGCTTTCGCGCCTGTTGGGACTTGCAGTCGTGTCGGTATATTTGTTTACAAAGGTGGAAAAGCTGTCAGTTTTCAGGCGGCTTATGCCCTTTCCTAAGAAGGATCTTGCCGATATTATAAAAATAGGCGTACCTTCTGCTACGGAAACATTTCTATACAACCTGTCACAGCTTGTTATAACCTCCTTTGTGCTCAGCTTTCTTACTGAGACGGAGCTTGTCACAAAAACATATGTGCAGAACATTACTACACTGTTTTATATTTTCTCCGTGTCTATAGGACAGGCTTCTCAGATAATTGTAGGACAGATGGTCGGTGCAAAGGAGTACGATAAGGCATACAGACAGGGTGTGCGCTCGCATACAATTGCCCTTGCGATAACTGTAGGACTTAGCATAACAGGCATAATACTGAGAACTCAGCTAATGGGAATATTCTCGGAGGATCCTGCGGTAATATCTATTGGATCCGATATAATCGTTCTGAACATTATTCTGGAGCTTGGCAGAACTACAAACCTTGTTCTTATAGCATGCCTGAGAAGTGCCGGTGACGTTTATTTTCCGACGATATGGGCGATTTTTTCCATGTGGGTCATCAGCGTGCTGGGCTGCTATATTCTGGCGGTAGTACTGGGAATGGGTATATACGGCTTGTGGATAGCGCTTACAGCAGACGAATGTTTCAGAGGAATTATGATGACCATTCGCTGGCACAGAGGTACTTGGAAAAAGAAGAGAGTAATATCCTGAGTGCGCGAATTGACCGCGGAGGCACTCCGCGGAATCGGGTGCAGCGTCACGCTGCCGCGAGGGAGAAATTGATGGTTGTTTAATTGGATCTTTTGTGTTATAATCAACGGGACGGGATAATGTGACATAAGCTCGTCTGTCGGATAGGATACTAAAATAATAGATGAGGAGAGATTTAAAATGAAGAAAATAATTACAATTGCATTTGTTGCAATGATGGCACTGTCTGTTGCTGCATGTAATAACAACAATAACACCGAAAGTACTCCCGAAAGCAGTACTCAGTCAAGTGTTACCGAGAGCAGCACTGCTGACTCAGATGCTGAGAGCAGCGAGGAGAAAACCGAATCAAAAACCGAAAGCAGTAACGAAGAGAGTAAAGAAGAGAGTAAAGAAGAGGCTTCTGAGGAAAGCACCGAGCAGAGCAGCGATATGCTGTCCGAAATGGGCATAGACGAGAGTAAGCTCGGTGAAAAAACCAAGAAGGATATCCTCGACGTGTTTAAAAACGGAGCCGCTACTATGGTTATCTCGGCAGAAGGAGAGGTTTCGGGAACAACACAGAAGGGTACAGTGACTGTTGTCAAGGACGCAGACAATAATTTTGCGTTTAGTATTGATGCAAATGAAACAAGTGTAAAGATAATAAAGAACAGCGAAGGCACCTATATGCTGAACGACGCAGCAAAGATGGCTATACAAATGCCGGAGTCATCAGATACCTCGGGACTCGGTGAAACGGGTCTTTCAACCGTAACATCTCTTGTCGGAGGCAATTCTTTTGTGTCAACCGATAAGTCAGAGTTTACCTATGAGGGCGACGGTAAGGAAAACGTAAACGGCAAAGAACTTGATTTTGAGAAATATAAAACAGACAGCGCAGCGATCACCTTCTACTTTGACGGCGACAAGCCCGTGCTCATAAAAGCAGAACAGGAAGCTACTGATGATGAATCCGCAAGTACAAGAACCCTCAATATCGACAAGTTTTCTGCTGAAGCAGATTCGTCAATGTTTACTATACCCGAGGACTATACAGTCCAGTCTATTGCGGACGCTATGGGACTGAACTCGAACGCTTCGGCTGATGAGGACGAATAATGAATAATAACAGCACCCAAAAAACACCACGCCCCGAAACATACCGGTGAAATAAAACTCGGCGCAGCAGTTTAATTACTGCTGCGTCTTTTGTTGGGCGCTTTAGCTTGATTAAACCCCCGGTTCTACCGGGGGTAGATAAAAAATGCTTTAGCACAAGCCAAAAACAACCTCCTTGTGTTACAATGGT
>JAHKXX010000143.1 GCA_020627425.1 bacterium | reverse complement strand
TGAGAATAAGTGTATTTGTCTTTTCTGCTTGGTGTATCACACTAAATCGCGTTACTTGCACCTATTCCAAAACTCCCAGAATTATTTTACACCAACATAATTTTGAGACTAAAGGCTGCTATAAAGAGTATTGTCTTTCTTGACTTTTCTTTCTGTATGAAACAGAAACTCCGCACCGAACAAAAATGAAAGGTGCGGAGTTGAAAATATTACTTAAGATATAAAAATTCGTTATAAAGTCAAATCAAACTCGCTATACTGTTTTCTCGGAGAGAATAAACAGAGCAAAGAAATGTACTCGCCTTCACTCTATAGCAGCGCTAAGTGCCGTCCTGTGCGGCACGACGCGGACTGCACCGTAGAATAAACCAAACTTGAGACGGTGTTTTTTATTCGGCGGTGACAAGATCATACCGCGCTGCGGCGTGCCGTGCACGCCCTTGCCGCCGTGCGGCAAGAGAGAGTCGACCGCGCAGGCACTGCGCACTGCGCTTAGCTCAATTGTTTATTAAGCTTCTCGATCCTGCGCTTTATCGACAGATATATTATAAGCCAGATGATCGCAAAAACAACAACGAATATTACTGTGAACAGTGCGATCGCCTGCCACGTAAACGGCAGCCAGCCGTTAACTAGATAGAGAACAATATAGTCTATAAACAGTACCGCGCCCTGTATAAGCCCGGCAAGGGCAGGCTGAAGTCTGTCGACCGTGTGTATGGCGCTGATTCCTGCTGCGATAAATGCCAGCAGCACGGATGTTAATATCTCAGTTATCAGTTTTGTGACGGGTACCGATTCGACTACGCCGCCGGCACCGAGAAATATATACACGATTGCAAGAATTATCGGACCTAACGCAGCAAATATTGCGCCTCTTTTTAAGAATGTAATGATAAAATTTTTCATATTATTTCAGCTCCTTTTTAATTTCGGCAAAGCATCTTCTTGAAACATAATCTCTGTAGCCGCTTTTGAAAACCACGTCGACAGAGCCGTAAATGACGGTGGAAAACCTTTCAATCCGCTTTCTGTTCGCTATCGTTGATTTATTGATCCTGATAAAATAGCTTGGCAGAACTTCGCTTATTTCATACAACCTCATTTTTATCCTGTACTGTTTTCCTGCTGTGTCTATAACGTAGGTTTTGGAGTTACTTACCGTTACACATTCAATGTCAGCAAATTTTAAAAGCTTGATATCATCCTCTGTGTAAGCAGTAATGCTTTCTTCGCCCGCATATCCCAGCACCAACTCTTCAAGCTTGTATGCAAGCTCTCCTTTGCTGTGAAGCGTTGCTTCGACCTGTTCTTCCTTTGTTTTGTCAATATTCAGTTTGAATTTCATATCGCACCTCCATTGACTGTATTATAGCACATATAATTTTTCTGTGTTGAAAAAACAGCTCATCGGTCTTTTTTCAGCGGTAAGCGGTATTTTTTATCTGTTATTTGCATCTTGCCACGATTTTTTGTACCTTACCGCAAAACCTGTTGCCAGAAACAAAAGAATAAGTTATACTATGCCCATAACAAAAAGAAAGGAAACATTAGTTATGGGCATTATGTTTTTAACAGTATTTACACTTGCGGAAATCGCACTGGTCGTTCTGACCCTTACTAAATTCAGAGAAAAAATCGCATGGAGAAAAAACCGTGTGATCATAAGAGCCGCCGAGGCTGTTTTGCTTCTGGGAATCGTTCTGATTCCGGTAACAAATATGAAATGGCGATTTTTCTTTGCACTGATTGTTTTGGCGGTTCGCCTGCTTATTGCCGGTATTGTCTGGCTTACAATGCGCAAAAGGAATAACGGCATCAGGAAGAAGGCAGTAACGGTCATCAGCTGTGTTTTATCGGTTTTCTTTGTTGCTTTTTCTCTTGTACCGTCGTTTATTTTTACGAACTATAACGGCTTGCCTACAACAGGAGAGTATAAGGTCAGTCAGACGGAAGCTATACTTGTTGACAACAGCAGAGTGGATACCTTTGAAAATGACGGCTCGTTTACAGAGGTTCCCGTACACTTCTATTATCCCGAGAACGCAGAAGGCAAATATCCGCTTGTTATTTTTTCTCACGGAGCGTTCGGATATTACCAGAGTAACTTCTCGACCTATGCAGAACTTGCGAGCAACGGATATATTGTTGCGGCGCTCGACCATCCTCACCACGCGGCTTTTACAAAGAATATCGACGGAAATATAATTACGGTTGACAGCAACTTTATAGACGATGCTATGAAGATAGAAAACGGCGACGGCGTGACAAATGAAGAAATCTTCAGCATTACACAGGAATGGGTTGAATTTAGGACCACCGACGAAAGCTTTCTGATTGATTCTATAATAGAAGCTAAAAAGAGCGGCAAGCTGAACGATTACTGGCACACAGAGAACGAGGATATTGTACTTAGCGTGCTTAATATGACCGATACCGATAAGATTGGCGCTATGGGTCACTCGCTCGGCGGGGCAGCAGGAATAGAGCTTGGCAGAGAACGCAGTGATATAGATGCGGTTATCGACCTTGACGGCACGGCTCTCGGCGAAATAACAGACGTTAAGGACGACAAATTTGTTGTGGATTCTGCTGCTTACCCGATACCTGTTCTTGTATTCGCTCACGGTGATTCTTCGGACGATGCCGTTACTTCGGAAATGGTCAATAGTGCCAAGGATGGCAAATTGATTTTATGCCCCAAGGCTAACCATATGGACTTTACCGATCTGTCAATGCTTTCTCCCTTTATCTCATCAATGCTGAGCGGAGAGAGCGGCGTTAACAGTGAGGAGTTTATGAAGAATATCAATTCCGCGGTGCTTAACTGGTTTGATTACTACTTAAAGAACGAAGGAAAGCTTTCAATTCAGGAGCAGTATTGATGCAAACAAAGATTACAAAAATAGAACATGATAAAACCGAATATATTGAAATATACTGCCATGCCGTTACCGACGAGGTGCGCGATATAGTTGCCTTTGTCAAATCGAGGCAGTTTCAGCTGACAGGAACCTCTGACGACAGGCAGTACGAGATTGCCGTAGGCGATGTATTTTATATCGAAGCGGTTGATAACAAAGCATTTATATACACAAAGGACAATGTGTACGAAACAAAGAAGAAGCTGTATGAGCTGGAGGAAATGCTAATAGAAAAACATTTCCTCCGTGTTTCAAAATCCACCCTGCTCAATCTGATGAAGGTCAGCGCAATAAAGCCCGCACTTAACAGCCGCTTTATTGCTGTGTTGTTCTCCGGTGAGCAAATCGTGATAACAAGAAAGTATGTGCCTGCTCTCAAAGCGGTATTGAAAGGAGAAACGACATGACATTAAAGCGTTTTTTACTGATGCATTTACAGCTCTATTGTGTGCTGGTAACACTGATCTTTGCGGCGAGTTTTATAGTCGGCGTTATCTTCACCCCAGAACAAGAGCTTAGATACTCTCAGCTTATCGATCCGTTTGTGACGGCGGCGTTATGTGTGCTGCCGACCTGTATTACATATTTCAAAAAAGAGCCGACCTTACCGCAGTATATTATCCGACATATGATCCAGATGGTGTTGATCGAAGCCCTTGTCCTTTGGATGATCTCACCGCCGGAGGGTGTTGACAATACGCTGTTCTCTCTTATGATCGGTGTGATCGTGCTCGTGATATATGTGCTTGCTAAGCTGGTAATTTGGCTGCAAAAAACACAGGAATCCAAAAAGCTAACCGAGCAGCTAAAAAGTTTACAGCAGGGTGAGTTGAATCATCAATAGTAAATAACAATGCCGCGGGGCAGGAGATGATCCTGCCCCGCGGCTGTCACTTGTCATTTAGGAATAGTTCCGGTGCGTCTGTTTTTTATCGACAGAAGCCTTAATACAACTACCTCTGTAGAAGTATCTGAGCTTTGCTGTCAGCTTAATATAATACATAATAATAATGCCGTCAGGAATTACTCCTGACTGTCGGGGTCTTGTATTTCCTCTATAGCAGCTTTTTGTGAATTGATTTCCTTTATAATTGACATATCGAATTTTGGAACACGATCGTATGTATACAGACCGTTCTTTTCCTGTTCAACGTCATAAAGCTGTGTAAAACAAAAACCCATCAATTTGCTGTTTTTCATGACTGCTTCGGTAAGCGCCTGATAACGGGAAATGTATTCTTCTTTGGTTTTGGGACTGTTTCCATAACCCCAGGCTTTCTTATCATTTTCATCAGTCCATTTAATACCGCCATATTCACTTAAAAATACAGGACCGCCCCGATAGGTCTGACGACCCTTGTATTTAGAGTTTCTGGCGACCTGGCAAAAAACTATATCCTCATCTTCAAGCTTTTTCAGATACTCTTTAAACAGTTCCGGATCCTGACAATAATCATGAAAATCAAAGATATCTGTCATCACATGGAAGTTTCCGCTTGTGTCAATACACGGCCGTGTAGTGTCAATGGATTTTGTAAACCTGTAGGTCATTTCGATAACCTCATCATTTTGTTTTTTTCCGTTAAGATCCCATGTTTCGTTAAACGGACACCACCCGATAATTGACGGATGATTATAATCACGATCTACAGCCTCCATCCATTCCCTGAGAATAGTAGGAAGCGAATGAAGTTCTGTATGATCAAGTCCCCAGTTTGCATATTCTCCCCAGACTAAGTATCCAATCCTGTCACAATGATACAAAAATCTTGGCTCAAACACCTTTTCATGTAGCCGTGCGCCGTTAAATCCGGCGTCAAGAGCTATCTGTATATCACGGATCATATCATTCTCTTCCGGAGCGGTATAAACACCATCCGGATAATATCCCTGATCGAGAACTGTACGCAAATATACAGGTTGTCCGTTAAGCAGAAACCGGTTTTTGTCAAGCTCAATGTTCCTGAGTCCAAAATAGCTCTGAACCGTATCCTCTCCGTAGGTCAGTACAAGATCATAAAGGCGTCCGTTTCCAACTTCCCACAGATGCTTTTCCTTCAGCTGAACAGACAGATCTGCATTTTGGCCATTGCTGAACACACTTGATGATCCGACTTCTTTTCCATGATAATATGCCTTTGCTGTCAGCTTACCATCACCCTTGACTATTGCCTTAATATTCAGAATACCATTCGAGGAATCCGGATAGTATTTTACGCTTTCGATATGCGTCTGTGGTACATACTCCAGCCAGACTGTCTGCCATATCCCAGTCGTGCGGGTATAACGACACCCATATGACCGGTATTTATCGCTTTGCTTGCCTCTTGGCTGAAGACCGCTTCTGTCGTCATCCAGAGCGTGGATCACTACAGTATTCTCTCCGTCGTGTACATAATCTGTGATATCAAAGGAAAAAGAGGTATATCCGCCTTTATGAGAACCTGCTATTTTTGAATTGATATAGCAGGTCGTCAGATAATCGCAGGCGCCTATATGAAGAATGATCCTTTTATCGTCCTTTTTTATATTTATGCAGCGTCTGTACCATACGGAATTCAGAAAATCAGTAATATTTATGCCGGACAGTTTACTTTCGGGACAAAAGGGTACAGTAATTGAACGGCTGAATTTTTTTGAATTATAAAGCTTTCTGTCGGTGCCGCTGACGCTTCTGTCAATTTCAAATTCCCATATTCCGTTAAGGTTCTCCCAGTCTTTTCTTTGAAACTGTGGATTCGGATATTCAGGTCTTGGATAATTCATATAAATTCTCCTTCGATATATGATTTTTCTTAATAGCTATTCAGGCTATGTTTCTTATTCTATCGCTGTTTTTCAGTCCGATCATTCTAAGGATGCGTGGACGGTTATATCTTTGCATAATGACAAAGAGAAGATCAAACAGTGCTGCAACAATTGAAGTAATCAAAAAGACCGGAAAATCTCCAAACCATATTGAAAGGACGATAGGAAGAAAGCTGAAAACAACTATAATTTCGTGAACTATCTCTGCCTGACATGACGCCTGTGCTATTTCATCCCAATTGTGTTTTGTTATATCAAAAAAACTCTTATTATACGTTGGCATACGGTTCTTCCATTTTTTTACCTTTATTGCTTTATAAAGCTTCTTTTCCCATGGCTTTATCCGGTACCATTTCCGTGTATAATCCGCCTTATTTTTCATCGCCGAATTCAAGGTCAAGCCTATTATCAAACGCATACAAAAATGATAGGCAGTCGTACCGAAGGTTATAGCCAATGACAAGAATAACTTTATCCTGATGCAAAGATACATCACTGAAAAAATTACAGTCAGCAAAACAAATATCAATGCCAAGGATTTTAATGCTTTTGACATAAGTACCTCCAAGGACGCTTGTAAACAGTTAATCTATCATAGATTTTTCTCCTTACTGCTTTATCGTTCGAGTCAGACTCATCTTTCTATCTTATTCGATCGTAAACAGAAGGTTAAATTCGGTAAGCTCAAATACGTCACGGACAGTCTGAGAAAGATTACGGACGATCATCTCTCCCTTATCCTCCATAGCCTGTGCCGCACCGAGCAGGACACGAAGTCCCGCGCTGGAAATGTATTCAAGCTTGTCGAGATCAAAGATCAGCTTTGTAGCTTTGTCGCCTACCTCGTTGATCTTCGTTTCAAGGTCGGGTGATGTCATTGTATCAAGCCTGCCGTCAAGCAGAAATGTATACTCCGCTCCGTCATTTGTCACCGTTATTTTCAGAGTGCTGGTGCTCGCACTGGTGTTCTTGCTTTTTTTACTAAATAATCCCATATTCATTTTTTCCTTTATTTATGTCGGGGGTGTCTGTCGGAGCAGACACCCTCGTTCTTTGGTGCCTTAAGGCGTGGAAATAACCCCCGGTTCAACCCGGGAAAAAAGCTTTACCAAAAGAAAACCTCCGAGTATAATAGTAGTGTGTTTGGCGATGCGTTACGAAAAATACAAAGAGAATTTTCAATAATGGAAAACAAAGTAAACGCCGAAAGGAACGAGATAAAGCACACAGCCCACTCAACATACAGGTGTCAGTGTCACATTGTGTTTGCACCAAAGTTCGGGAGAAAAAAATATAAGGAAAGCTGCGAAAGGACATAGGGGAGATACTAAGAAAACTGTGCGAACAGAAGAAAGTAGAAATAATAAAAGCACAGGCGTGTTCTGACCACATTCATATGTTGGTGAGTATCCCACCGTATTTAAGTGTATCACAATTTATGGGATATCTCAAGGGGAAAAGCAGCTTAATGATATTCGACAGGCACGCAAATCTCAAGTACAAATATGGCTCCAGACACTTTTGGCTCAGAGGATACTATGTAGATACCGTAGGGCGCAATAAAAAGGTTATTGCGGAATACATAAAGAATCAACTTACGGAAGATTTTGCCAACGACCAGTTGACACTCAAATAATTTATAGACCCGTTTACGGGTAGCAAGAATAATTAGGCAAAAACAAACAGCCGCACGTGAGCGGCTGCCTGTGATGATAATGCGTTGTCAAACATTCAATACCCCGGCTGCAGGGGGCAAGCCAGTAAAAAATCCCCGTCAAGGGGTTGTGCAAATCACCCGTTCAACGGGTGGTTCTGATTGAATCGGAAGTTTGATTCTTTGAATTGGAAGCTTCATCCTTTGAATCGGAAAATACACTGAATGTCAGAGTCTTTCTGCTTTTTGAGACTTTTTCCTTTCCGCTGTATCCGCCGTCTATGCGTACCTGATCCGGCGGATTATCCCCGGAGTAAAGGAATACATCGGTGATCGCATTCGTTTTCACGTTTGTGCGTCGGTAACCGATAGCGATCCATTTTTTAGAGAAGGAATTATAGTTGCACTTTACGTCTATAGCGGCGTATGCATTGGTAGTACCAATCATATTGACAAACGCTTCTTCCTTCGTATTGCCCACACCGAGGTAAAGCCGTTTATAATACGGCAGGTCTTCACGGTCATAGCCAAGATGGATGTATTTATATTCATCCGTCCTCATACGGAACTGTCCGAACTGCGGCAACTTGGTGTCCTTACGGTCTGACTCATTCACGGTAAATGTCGTATTATAACCGTTGATGAATATATCGCTGCTGATATCAAGACCTGTGATAGGTGCCTGATAGTTTGCAGTACCTGTATTGGTGGAATAATAGAGGAAGTACTTGCCCTCTTTTGATTTTACGGGACCGCCTGCGAGGATACATTCCGTAGAACCCGAGGTCAGCTTTGTGGGTGCTTTGTCCTTGTCCGAATAGTATTTCAGAGCGCCATAAGCTGCTCCTGTCTTGATCGAGGTACGAATTACTCCGACATAAGCACAGTTCCAGTCCTTTTCATATTCGTCGATGGTTTTCTTTTCTTCTCTGTCGTGTCCTTCCCAACGGTAGTACGCAAGCTCGTTTCGGCACTGAAAAAGGATCTGAGCGAATACGGACTTGACAAGCTTCTGATACAGAATATCAATTCATATGCTGTTGATACTTCACCATTGAGGTGCGTCTATTATGATTATCTTACAGCACAGGCTGAAGAAGAAAGAAGCTATAAGGGAGAATTTATGATCCGGTACGATTGGGCTGAAGAATACATATATTCTCTTGAAAATTATTGACCGGAGGAGTATAATAATAAAGAAAAAGATAATAGCTGCCGCTGCAATAGTAGTAATGCTCATTCTGACGGCAGTGCTTATAATGATCAATTATCCGGTTAGTACAGAGAACCAACAGTCCACGGAGAGTATGGCTGTGTCTGATGTACAGCAGAATTCAGAGCAGTCGGCGGAGTTCAATTTTGTCTGCACAGACAGATTGTGCGGCTGTCCCGAGACCGAGCGGCGCACGACCCCTGAAAGTGTAGAGGTCGTTTTTTTCGATATCGGAACTATTATAAAGGAATACGTATCAGAAAAAGAAACCGTATCGGAAGAAGACAGGTTCGGAGAAGTATCCGAAAAGGTAATAAACGGTATGCTCGTTTCCTTAAAGGGTGACGGCGGAAAAGTACTGCTTGCAAGCCGGAGCGATAACGGCTTTAAATACACGATAAGGATCAACAGCAGTGATTATGCCGTCAGCACAGAAGAAATGACAGATTATATCATATCAACAAGATAAGGTGTGAGATAACGGAAAGAATAATTGCAGCAGCTCTGTGCGCCTCCTTTTGTCTGTTTGCCTGTGCAGGTTGTTCAAAGGCAGAGGAAAAGCCCGTTAATAAAGAAAGCGAAGCGATCGCTTTAGTAAACGAGGACGATCCTGCTGCTCAGGTAGATGAAAAAACATTGCCGGTGCATACGGAAATCAAGACTATACCATGACCGTCGAAAAGTCTGATGACGGCTTGTTTTCCTTTACCGTAAAGTCAGAAGCGGCAGACGGGCAGTCCTTTGAATGGAAAATGACGGGCTTTCTCGGTAAAGGACATATCAGCTACAGTGACGCAGAGAAAGCAGTTATTACATACGACAAAAACGGTGCAGAAAAAACGAGAGAAACAGAATATACCTCCGGCGGCGGAAGAATGGAATTTGCGGATGACGGAAGTATCATCTGGGAAGACTTTATGCAAACTGCATAAGGCAGCCGCACCTTTTCAAAGCAGGTCTGAAAAACAGCCCCCAAAAATAGAATTATACGGCGCATTGGTCATCAGCTTCGCCGCATAAAATAAAAACAATTTTTCAGGAGGAAACACAATGAAAAAGATCATTACACTTATGCTGGTTCTTGCCCTTGCAGGCACAATGGGAACAACTGCTGTATTTGCAGCACCTGTTGATGATTCTGTAAACACAAATGATGCCGGGACGGCAAGGATCGTGCCGGAGGACGACTCCTACAGTAAAACTGATATAGAAAAGATCCTGCTGAGGGACGGTTCCGACGACGAAAACCAGACAGACAAGGTACTGCTGAAGGTCAACACCTACGGTGACGGTCAGATAGCAGTTACAAGTGACGGTATGGAGCCTGTATTTAACGACGCTGCTCCTTTGCAGTCTGTTGCCATGAATGTTGACAAGGGTGCTGCCGCAAAGCTCAAGGCAAAGGCAAATGAAGGCTATAAGTTCATGTACTGGTATGACGAGGACAACGAAACGATCTATTCCATAGAAGATACCATCGAGGTAGAAATGAACGAGCCGCTGAACCTTATCGCATATTTTGAAGAAGATGCCGAAAAAGTTC
>JAHKXX010000142.1 GCA_020627425.1 bacterium | reverse complement strand
TACTTGCCGTCGGAATCCTTGATTTTGAACTTAAAGCCGGCAATCTCAATAACCTTTTTAGTTTCAGCGTCCTTTTTTACAATGCGGAACTCAGATTTCTTGAGAATATTTTTAAATGATACTGTTGCGGTTTTGCCTGCTTCAATTTTTACGGTCTGAGCCTTCTGCGTTTCATATCGGCTGTACTTGTTTTCGGTTACGGTGTAAGTTCCGGGGACAAGGTCGGTCAGATTGAAGTTACCGCTCGAATCGGTTTTTACTGTTTTCTTGTAGCTGTTAGGTCCTGTAATCGTAAACTTGATACCCGATACCTTTCCGTCCTCGGAAGTCTTTTTGATTTTAAGGTTTCCACCCTTCGCGCTCACCTTGAAATATGCTTTGACAGGATCGGGGGCGTTTTCTACGCCTGTAATTACATCCTGTTTGGAAGAGTCGCCGTAAGGAATCAATGTACTTGTTTTTGATACTGTCGGAACAGTTTTCTTGGAATCAAAGGAAACTGTCTCGACAGGTTTTGTTGCTGAGAGTGTTAGCTTGTTTCCTGATGCAGCAACTGTTACGCCGTCAGTCTTTTTAAAATTGAACTTTGAAAGCACCTTATTGCTGTCGGTAAGTGTAAGAGAGTATTTACCGGAGCTCACTTTCATTGCATGGGTTGCTGCCTTGGATTTAAGACGGTTTGCAAAACTCGGCACTGTCAGATGTCCCTTGAGTGCGTTTGAAATCTGATTATATACCGTCTTAACACCGGGATTCTTGCCGCCTGAACACATTCCGTCAATGAACTTTGTGTTAGTACAAGCATAAGTGTCGGATGTTTTTCTGCATCCCGCGACAATCTCCCATACGATAAGCTGAGTAGCAACCCATTTTTGGTCAGCTGTATTACTCAGATTCTTCGCGTTACCCGGCTTGCCGTAGAGAAGAGCGAGATTAATTGCTTTCTGTTTTGCTGTACCGAGTTTTTTCCATACGGTAGAACCTGATTCAGTCAGTTTATCTCCGGAGTGAAGTCCGATGCCGGGCTGAATACAGTATGCCTCTTTCTTGTTGGCAAAGATCTTGCACAGTTCCTCACCGGGAGTACCTACTGTTACTCCGTTATTGGTTACTGTTTTTGCAAAACGGATAATACTGCCGCCTGTGTCATAGCAATATCCGAATGTCACGCTTACCTTGTCACCGGATTTTGCGCTAACACTCAAACCTGAAAAGACTGATAAAAGCGCGATGACCGCAAGCAGAATCGCGGTCATTCTTGTAAGTATTCTTTTGTTTGTTTTAGTCATAATAAAAATCCTTTCTTGTTATAAAGTCATTGTAAAATCATCCTCATCGGGAAGAAACGCGGTTTGGCGCGCGTCCTCACCGAGAGAATTAAGTATGTTATTAAAATCATCGACAGAATTGCAGTCACGAATACCGAAATCAGCGCATAACTGCTGATATCCGGACACATCTTCGTCACAACAGAAACTTTCGTTGAGCTGAAGCCACGCCTTGCCCTTATCCCAATTCACACACAGCAAAGTGGGATAACCTCCTGTTTGATCACATTGGAAATCAAGCGAGGTGTAGATATCTATAGCGTCAGTATCCTCGTTTAGCAGTTCAAGCTGATGCATAAATTCATCGTAGCTCATAGGCTCATCTCCATACCGCCGTAATCCTCGTCATCCTCGGAGAAATCGTCGGCGGGGCCTGTAATATTTACATAATCGCCGATAATTCCGAGAGCTTCATCATAGCTGCCTGAGTTTAAAACACGGTCATTCATTTCTTTGGCTTCATCCCGCATACCGTTTCGATTCAGCGTTCTCGCGGCAATTCCGAGCAGATTGAAGATGTTGCCGTCCTGACCGATAAGCTCGCAGTCGGGTTTGTATTTCTCGGGAGCTTTTCTCTCCTGATTGTTTTGTCCGAGATAGTCGTTCATCTCGTCTGTATCGTAGACGAAATAACTATCGCTTGAATTCCACATTGAGACATACAAGTCGCCGTCCTCTGTTTCAATCGGACGCTGTTCGAGACCTTCTCCGAAGCCGTCTGAGTTCTGACCGATAACCCAATCTCTGACTTTAGCTTTTTCTTCAGCCGTAAAGAGTTCGCGGAGCTTGAAATCGACCTTGCCGTAAAGCTTGCCGTTCATTTCTTCGATACCCCAATTCGCCGTTACCATTTTAGCCTGCGCGGTATCATCATCGAGGAAATAATCTCGCATATTACCGAGATCAGGATCACTCTGTTCGAGCTCTACGAGCTCCTTGATATCCCACTCGTAACATTTCAGGAAATCATTGCCTACCTCATGTTCACCGCATTCGCCGTCGTCGAGATTACCGATAATCGGGAAATAGAAGGTCTCGGTATACTCGCCAAGCTCCTCGGTCAGCTTCTTTACGTCCTTAGTCAGTTCATTCGGCGAAGAATACTGATCGTTTACTATATCCGACTCTAAGGCTTCCTTTACTTCATCAGGTGCTTTCATAAGAACCTGCAGAGTATCGTTAACATTCCTTAACGTGTGGCTGTCGTTGAACAGCTTAATCAAATGCAGCCCGATATGACTTTCGGCTAAGAGCCTGGTCGTAATCTTGCTGTCGGGATTATCTGAAATCGGAATTCTATCGGAAAAATCTTCCCCGATTGAGCGAAGCTTGCCCTCGATATCCATTCGGTCGCAGGGCAATTCCACAACAAGCGTGTTTCCTCTGTTATTCACAACCGCCGTTACTAACATATTACATTCCTCCCATTGTCATTGATTCTTCAGATTCAAACTGACTGCGAAGGTCGTCCATTCCGCCTACACCGTCATAGAACATAAAGCCGTCGGGAACAAACTCTCCTTCTTTTTCTTCAGCGATATACTCTCCGAACTCAGCGAAGTTGAAGAATCCCTGAAGGTCGTCGCTGATTTCGTATTCCTCATAGCAGTCTGTATCTACGAAAAATCTTCCGATCGCTTCGTAATCGCCGTAGCTCACATCCTCTATAAACTCGAGGTCATCGAGGTTTTCAGCAAGAGTAATTATATTATTTGCCGTTGACACATTCATGAGATCGATTGCCGCTCTCAATTTCTTTGAGTCCACCTGAGTTTCATCAAGAACTTCGAGCAGCTTATTCAGTTCAAATATTCCTTCGCCCTTTAAGACATCGGCGAAATAATCATTCAGAAAAACGTAATTTGGATTTTCACATTCAATGTTGAACTCACAACTATCAATCTCAGGCGCGCCAACCCTTGCTGCAGCTTTTCGGATTGCCAACGCATTCTCCGGTAAGAATAAACTCTCTGATTTACCGTTTTTGCTGATGGTAACACTCAGTATGAAATCCTTATAAGCGTAATCCGGAAATACTTTACCGTCATACACTTCGCTCATTGGCTTTTCACTTTTGAACATCAGTCCATATGGCGTGAATACGCCTTTGTTAGAATTCAGAAGCTCATAGCCGATTTTTGCAAGTCTTTCACTTCCTATCTCCTTGGGATCAATGCATCCTGACGTGTTTAAGGTATACTCTAAACCTACATCAGCCATATTACTGATATCTGTAATCAGCGTATACTTATCCAGATTGAAGGTAAGGTTAATGAGATCTTTGAGATTACTCATACTCTCATAATTTGCAGCTGTAAAAAACTGTGTCATTTCTTTATCTGTAAAACTATCTAATCTTTTTGCCAAGAAGTTGAGCTCGTCCAGATTTATCTCTTTATTAACAAGAGTTGACAGTTCTCTTGGCTCGAGAACTTCTTCCGCTGTAACTATAGGAGGAAAATCGTCAGCAACATGAATTTCCATACATTTAGTAAAGAGGACAGTTTCATTTTCCGGGAACTCCATCTCAACAGAATGATCGAAATGATTTGCTATTATTCTTATCATCGTTATCACCTCTCTTTATAATAAGGAAGCGCCCGATTGCTCGGACGCTCTCTCTTTGTATTAACAGTAGACTATGTATACTGCCTTGCCTTTAGCTATCACGTTGAAGCTTATGTCGCCGGGTTTACAGTCGCCTGAGAAGCTGTCTATCATATAGGAGATATCTCCTTTTACTGCTGATATCAGCTCATCTGTGCTGTCGTAGGTTGAACCGTCTGTCGGAGGAAAGTAACTTGAGTTGCCCGTTGTAAGCGACGAGTCATACTTCATACCTCTGCCTTTGCCATAGCTTATCCCTGCGCTGACAACTCTGCTGATATCAACTGTCGGTTTTTTGGGAGCAGGCTTTGTCGGCTTGGGCTTAGGCTCGGATTTCGGTTTCGGATTAGCTTTTGGCTTTGGAGCAGTATTCTTCGGTTTCGATGTGGATTTGACTTTTGGTTTCTGTGTAGATTTTTGTGTTGCTTTTTGAGCAGGTTTTTCTGTAGCGGGTTGAGTAACCTTTACAGCGTAGCTCTTGGTTGCAGTTTCAGTTTTCGCCTTTACCACGGAAGCCGTTTCTGTCGGCTCAACTGTAACTTTAACTTTTGCGGAATGTTTCTTTTTATGCTTTGCTTTTTTCGGCTTATTCTTCGCCTGAGTCGCACTCTCGGTTTCTCTTTCCGTCGTCGGCTCTGCAGTTGAAGGCGCTGTGGCTGCTTTTACCGTTTCTGTAGTATACGATGGTTTAGATACTGCCGCCTCGCTTTTAGCACAAGCCGCCATTGTTCCTGCTAACATCATTATGGCTATTATAGCCGCGATTCTTTTCTTCATATAAATCGCTCCTTTCTTAGCAACACAATATATCAGGAAGCAATCCAAAAGTCCAGACCACAACGCAAACTATTTAATAACTAATTTATGGAACTTCCAGTCCGCACCGTGATACGCGAGCTTTGTAATCTTAACGGGAACGATTTCCATTGTGATTTTCTTGGCGTTTTTAAGCGAAACATTGCCGATTTTTGAAAGACTGATATTTGTTTCCTTTATGGTCTTGCCCAATCTAACCGCTTTGTTGTCAACAAACGCGAAGCGTAAAGTATAGCAGGTCGCGCCTTTGGTTTTGTTCCATGAAATCCTTACGCCGCCGTTCTTATTAACTCTCAGGGCTTTCGCTCCCGTTACGGTTTCCGCGGCATAGGTTGAAGTCCAGCCGCTGTACTTAGCATTACTCGGTTTTCCCGACTTATAGTCATTCGCGTTAAATGCTCTGACTTTAATGTTATAAAACTGACCGTCCTTGATATGCTTGTTGAAGTTCCACAGAACATACTCGCCGTCGAGTTTATAAAAGCTTTTGGTCCTTGCGGTGCTTTTGTAAAACTTATTCAATGTAATCTTACCGTTTGAATCTCTCACCTGAACCTGATAACCGGTTGCGCCGCTTGGTGAAGGTTTAAAAGTCAGACAATGTTCCTCAATTGCGTAATCCGAGCGGTACAGCACACGGGAAGGAGCCTTGGGCTTGGAAAGCGCGGAAACATACGGAACGGAAGATACCGCGATTATTAAACACAAGACGGCAGTCAGCGTTATTGATACTATAGATTTAATTGTTTTCATAAGCGACCTTCTCACATACTCTGCTCAAACGGCAGATCGTCCTCATCTATGGCATCGTAGTCGGACACTTCATCCGCGTCGCTCTGAGTCTGTTCTTCTGCGAGCGCGTTCTCATACGCCTTGAGCACACTGTCGTTAATAGCAGTCCTCGCCTCAGCGGAAATCGGATGAGCTATATCAGCGTATTTTGTTTCGCCGTTTCTGTCCTCATAAGTGCGCGAGGGCATCGCCACAAACAATCCTTTATTTGAGTCCATAACGCGTAGTCCGTGGATAGCAACCATTCCGGCAATGTTGACACTTGCGTATGCCTTAACGGCGCTATCATCGCTTTCGTAGAGCCTGTCAATTTTAGTGGTAACACGGGGCGGGCGTCGCTTGCCGCTGTTTCTGTTTGTGTTTTTGTTGTTTCTTGATCTGTTGTTATACATAAGTATCTCTCCTTATATTGTTTAGAAAAAATGAATTGTAAAGCCGGTGTCCTGCTGAACTTCAGCGTCAGAAATGTCCTCGGGTTGTGCGAATTTTTCCATATATTCCTCAGCCTGTTTGTCTGTAAGGGAAATAAAATCCTCGCCTGAGTCACCGCATACAAAAAACGGTCCCGCGATAATTGAGGAGCCGTCGCCGATGCGTCGGTTGCCTTTCATATTTCTCAGCTTCGCCTCATCATTACCGACGAGGACAATTCCCTCGGGTTCGGAATAAATCGGCTCAATAAGACCGTCAACGGCGTTCTGCAGAGAACGAAGGTCAGACAATATACGGATATCAAGCGGCGTATGGTTCGGAGTGACATACACAACTCTCATACCCGACATATCCGCGCATTTATCAGCGTCGAAATCAACCTTTTTAAAGCCAATCTCGTCGCAATAATAGCAAGCGTCATTTTCCATAAGGGTATCCTCCTTGTCACAGATCTGAACAATGTCAGACATAGACAGGCTGTGTCCCTGGAAGGTGGGCGGACGGTTATCGTTGAACATACTGTATATCTGTTCAAGGCTTTCCGCCTCAACATCTCCGTGATAGACATTCTTGTAGATTTTAGGATCGACGACTTCGACCTCATTTAAGGCGCGAAACTTTACCTTTTCAGCGTCCTTATCGGTATTAATCTGAAAAATCTTTATCCTCATCTTTTCCTGTCCTTTCTGCGTTCTGCCCAAAGGGTAGTGAGATGAACAAGCGCGTCACGCTGCTCATCCTCGTTTAGAGCGTCGAGGAACCCTTCAAGCGTCATGGTTTCGTCCTCCGCGTCGATACAGTTGTCACAGAGTTCTTCCTTTCTGATAATGATTGATCCGTCGCGGCGCGGAGTGAAGGATATAACGTCGTTGTAATTGTAGCCAAGCTCCTTGCGGATTTCGTATGGAATAATTACTACGCCCTTCTTTCCGAGAACCTTCAGTATTTTATCCATAGGATTCATCCTCGCTTTCCGCTAACATATCTGCCAGACACTCAGGGCAGATACACACTCCCTGCTCTGCTTCCTCCTGCTCTTTTACGAGCATAAGAACACCCTTGTCCGCGTGGCAGTTCACAACCGTTGAAGGTCCTATTCCGGCTATCTCCGCCGCTTCTCTCGGAATACCGACAAATACAAAACTCTCAAATATTTCTCTTTCCATAATGAATTATACTTCCTTTCAGTAGATTACTGACTTCGGCTTTCTCGCCTGTGTCAAAAATAGTAAGTTGGTAGGGCTTGTTTTTGGTTCGCTCTAAAATATCGTAGTTTGCGATAAGGAGCTCGTGAAACTCTTTGCCCGGCTCGTATTTCTGCGCCATTGAATGAACCCGGCTGAAGCTGACAATACAGAAATCCTTGTACATTTCGCGTATAACAGGACAATCGTTATATGAAAGCAGAAACAATCCATCTATTGAGCATAATAACTCCAACAAACGCAAATGATCCTCTACCGTAAATCCAACCTGATACATACTCTCTGTATAGTAATAAGGCGGATCCAGATAGAAGAATGAGTTTTTTCTATCGTAGTGCTTTATAAGCGTTTCAAAGTCCTGATTCTCTATAACCGCGTTACTGAGTCTGTCGGAAACTTGCTTGATTAAATCAAACAGAGTTCTGATGTCAAAGGGTTGACATCCAAAGGACTTTCCTGTGCTTGAGTAGCTGTATCGCAGCACCTTTAAGAATATTGCCGCGCGTTTTACGTTATATAACTCCGTGTTTTTTATCTGAATCTCTATTAGTTCTTTCGCTTCAAGCGGAGGAAACATCTTTTTTGTAAGAGCAAATTCTTCCTCAAATGATAATTTCGGCATAGGCTTCTTTTCCAGAAAAGCGGTCATAAGCTTGAATTCAGCGCGAGAGTTAAGATTCATAAAGCCGAGTTCGTTAATCAACGCCATAGGTCTGTCCCTCATGCACAGAAACAGATTCACGAGATCTTGATTATAATCGTTGTACACCTCAAATTTGTCGGGCTTCTCCTTACCGAGCAGGACAGCGCCCGAGCCTCCGAACGGTTCTATGTATCGTTCATAATTCAACGGGAACGCTTCATAGATTATCGGAAGGATTGAGGTTTTATTTCCTACCCATGAGACAGGTGTTTTGATAGTCATCCACTCCTTTCGGTGATAATCACCTAACAGCTATATCAACCGTTCCCGAACGAAAAAACCGCCAATCGAGAGC
>JAHKXX010000141.1 GCA_020627425.1 bacterium | reverse complement strand
AGAAAACCGAGATGAACAACCAGGCCTACAACGACTGGCGCATTGTTATCAACGAGAGCATTGTTCGTGCAATCGTATTTATCTACATGATGGACAACGGACTTATTACCAAGCAGACACTCAATGAGATGTTCAATGAAACCTGGCGCAACGGTTTCCGCTGGACTCCTGAACTCGTCAACAGTCTCCGCCACTACGCCAACAATCGCGATAAGTACAAGACGCTGAATGACTATTATCCTGAAATTGTTAAATGCCTCAATCAGTACATCACCACTGAAGCGACACGAATGCAGAATGCGCTGAAATAGGTATCTTTCTTATTTGAATTAGATTATATCTTTGGATTTTTTCGATTTTGGCTAAATAATTTCTTTGGATTTTTTCATTTTTCGGCAAATTATTTGTTTGGATAATTTCTTTTTCGTATATTATTAATCAGATAATCAGATAGTTAAATTGCACAGCGGAACCGCATTCTATTGTGCACTCGAAGAATCAGCAGGACATTACTTGATTTAACGATATTTTCCTATAGAATCAATAACCTGTGATTTTTAATTATCTGATAATATTTGTATTTTCAGAAATATTGCTTATCTTTGCAGCGACAATTAAATCAAATTGAGAATTCACATATGATGAACAATGCAGAATTTTGGGCTTCAGTCCGAGACATTATTGCTAAGGGCTTTACCCCCGAAGGTCTGCTTAAACTAGATACTTATGCAGCAGAATTCATTAGCGGGCGGTTGGTATATCAACGATTTTCACCGCAGGAACAGTATGGCTGCGCAGCGGGAGGTCATGCAAATGTCATTGCATCCTTGCTCGCGGGAGCAGAAGTTGGCACAGATAGCCAATCTTCGCCAACACTCTTGTAGATTGCGACATTCGCATTAACACACCTGAATTACGAAACGGAGGCATAAGAACACTTACTACCAATATTCTATATCAAGCCTAGAAGAATCAGGGTATCAGCGGGCATTTGATTCTTCTTACTTGTCAAGAAATACACCTGTCTCCATAATCTCTACGTCATCGTACGATTAACCAAACGTTTGCCCTCTTGACGAAGATGTCGGAATCTCCGAAATGTTGCTTCCTTCTCCAATTCCTCATCTTCATAGATGTTTTGGATGTGCTATAATTTCTGATTATCATTCATAACAATCTTAATTCTGCAGTAAAATTAATACTTTTCTACTAATATAGTATGCAAATATCAATAATGTTACGCCTGGAGAAAAAGATTTTTTCTAAGAATCAATAACCTGTATGTGATTTTTTTTTCAGATTCGCTTTGTGATTCGTTTTTTTATCGTATCTTTGTACCCGACTAAGTTATTCTGCTGCTTTGCATACATTGCTGTTTGCTTGGCAGAAAGGGTAATGAGGTCAAAGACATTTTGATAAAAGGACGTTTACGAACGTTATCTTCGACATCCGAATCTCGCAAATTCAAGTCCAGAAGAAACGCAACGGAGCGTCCGCGTTGGGTGTATTATACCCTGCAGACATCTATGGTGTCAGCAGACAAGTGTAATATCTCACGGCGTGGGCTAACTCGAGTTGCTTATCCTGGACAAGGCAATGCGAGAGCCCGGATGTGGGATAGGCGAGAAGTAGAGCACCCACGTCTTTCGTTTATATAAGCGAGCAATTTATTAACCGCCGACTCCGGAGTGCTATAGGCATAGAAAGATATATATGACTATGGCAAAACCAAAACGAACAATGAGTAAAGATGATGTCAGGGCCGAAATTGCAGACTATGTTAAGCGGAACTTTTCTCAATT
>JAHKXX010000140.1 GCA_020627425.1 bacterium | reverse complement strand
CGAATATATGGTTGTGTCAGAGGAGATCGAACCTTCAGGTGGTTGGGATTACAAGGCGCTTGCCGAGTCATTTGCAAAAGAAACCGATTCTTTAGAAGTTGGCAAGACGATCTGCGATTCCTTTATGGAAAAATGCAAAAAGAGTAATAAGGATGATATCTCGACGCTCTCCCTGGTTAATCTGTCAGAGCTGAATCCAATCTTTAACCATCTGGATTCTCTCGGAAAAAGTCTTTCGGAATTCGTCGGGAAAGATAACGCTTTTTCCAAGGTGATATCTGCTGCAAAAAGATGTGAAAAATTCGGTTATGACAGCGTTTTCTCAGGAAGCTCGAATATGATTGATTTTCTCGACTTCGGAAAGCTGGTCGTGTTGAGCGATTTCGACGCGTTTTCAAAAGTGTATGATATAGTGGAAGAAGCGGTCGTCTATTCCGTTACAGGCGAGCAGAGAGATAACGGAGGAATTTCGTTCTACTATCCAATCGATTATGATGAGAAAGAAATGACCGAGTACATATTCTTAGGCATATCCGAGCCGTACAACAAATTTCTGTCAACATATTATCTGAACGCGCCGGATGAGACTATTGCTTTTTCCGACAAGGGTTCTGTGGCGAAAAACGAAGCCTTCAGGGTTTCGTTGACCCCGGAGAGCGTGAAATACCTTTCTACGGTGACGTATAACCTGATCGAAAAGGATGCGGGCGGAACGGAGCGCATTTTATATTCGGACTTTGATATTGAAAGCGACTGGGACAGCCTGACGTTTTGCTCTGCTTTCAAGGGGACGCGCAGACTGTATAACGGACATCCGATCTGTTACACCCCCGTGCGTATGGAGGAAACCCAAGTCGAATACAGCGCACCGATTTCGATCAACGGCAGAAAAGCGAATATGCACTATTACTGTTATCCGGAAAAAGAAGCGGACGGGCGCTATTACGCGCCGCGCAATTTAAGCAGCATGAACGAAAACTGGTTGCCGAACGAGTTTTATAACCCGTGGGATGGAGATATCGTTCAGGTGGCAGAGTGCCTCAGAAGAAACGGGGACGAATATATCGCGGAGTACGGTGAAGAATTCGAGATACGGGAACAGGAGTATGAGGAACTGTTCGCCGAAATAACCGAAGTGCCTTTGACGGGAAGCATCTATTATTACGTATTCGTCGCCACCGATATTTTCGGCAATACGTATTACTCCGATATGGCGACAATGAAAATGAAGTACACTTATGATGAGCTGCTGAAAAATCCGCTGCCCGACGGCGAATACGCCGCAAAGGTAACAGCCATCGAGCCGTACAGCTTGGCAGAATAAACTTTGCCCTCCGTAGGTTTCTCTGCGGAGGGCTTTTTGTGTCTGCTGAAATAATAACCCGGATTATTCCTCGTCTTTCCTGTGCTTCTTAGCAAGCATTACGACTGCACCGAGGCTGCCGAGTGTTACCGCTGCAAGAGCAGCTGCGGAAGTGGCGTCACCGGTGGTGGGTGTGCTTACGGGAGTATTGTTTGCAGGCTTATTATCAGCAGGGGTATTATTGCTGTCGGAATTGTCTGTCTTGCCGTTGTTGTTATCGTTGTTATCGCCGTTGTTGTCATTATTGTTTTCGATCGGCTCAAATACAGCAACAAGCTCCATAGCCTCATTTACTGTTACATAGTAGGTGTCATCTGTGGAAACGATCTTGCCGTCAGAAGCATTTTTCCAGCCGGCAAACTTATAGCCGTCGTCTGCCTTAGCCTTGATTACAACGGTATTGCCGGGAATCACATTCAGAGCAAGGGACTGGATGGACGTATCGTAATCAAACTGGGGATCATCGTCATTTTCGTCGCCTACGATCTGTCCCATACCCTCGGTATTGACCTTGAGCAGGACTCTGTCAACGTCCAGATCAAAATTTGCGGTGATATTCATCCCTTTGGTAGCTTCAAAGCTGATTGTATCCTCTAAGCCGATCACTTCCTGCTTATCTTCGTCATACCAGAACATGAATTTGTAGCCCTCGTCTGCCTTTGCCTTGATGGTAACAGTTCTTCCCTCAACAATGGATAATGCAAGTGATGTATCGTGATATTCGTCGAATTCAGGCTCAGAACCGTCCTCGCTCCATGCAAGCTGACCTACGCCCTCTCCTATATTGACATTTACGCGATGTCTCACTCCGGCTACATCAAATGCTGCGATCAGGTTCAGCGGCTCGTCCATTGTAACCTCAATGGTATCCTCCATTGAAATGATCTCATTGGTATCCTCATTTGCCCAGCAAACAAAAATATATCCCTCTTTAGGCTGTGCCTTCAGCTTGGCAGTTTCACCCTTGATGACATTCAGTGCAACGGAATCTCCGTAAATGTCGTCCTCTCCGAATCCCGGCTCAGTACCGTCCTGAGTGCCCGAGACCAGACCCTCGCCGAAAGTCTTTGCCTTGAGCAGTACCCTTTCTGCATCTACATCGAAATATGCGATCAGGTTCAGCGGCTCGTCCATTGTTATCTCGATAGTATCTTCCATGGAATAGATCGTTTCCGTATCCTCATCAAACCAGTACATGAACTTATAGCCCTCATTTGCCTTTGCCTTTACCTTGGCGGTAGCACCCTTGTCCATATTGAAAGCTATGGACTGCATGGGGTATTCATCATCAAATACAGGTTCGCTGCCGTCATCGGTACCGACTATCTGACCGTCACCGAAGCAGTTGACCTTCAGCAGAACCTTGTCTGTCCGGGTCTCGCCTGTGGTTGGGGTGGTATCATCGGGTGCTGCGAAAGCAGCAGTTGCTCCCATTGTGCCTGCAAGGGCAAGCACCAGCATAATTGTTACAAATTTTTTCATTGGTTTTTACTCCTGAATTTTTTATTGTGAGGGTGTCGAGGACATCTGCATTCTACCTCCGCAGTG
>JAHKXX010000139.1 GCA_020627425.1 bacterium | reverse complement strand
GCGATTTAGTGTGATACACCAAGCAGAAAAGACAAATACACTTATTCTCACATCAAAGCAGCGTCAAGCAGCACCCTGTGTGCTGTGGCGCGGAAGAAGAGGGACAATAAACCCCCGCTCGTACGCGTGCTGATAGGTAGGTGGTAACATCAATCAGAGTGCGCGAATCGACAGCCCGGGCACCGGGCCGCGGAAGGAGAGGGACAATAAACCCCGCTCGTACGCGTGCCAACAAAGTCGGCGGTAACACCAATTCGAGTGCGCGAATTGCTCAGCGCGAGCACGCGCCGGAGGCACTGCGCTTGAAAAGGAGGAAAAAATGGTGTATAATAGGGATGAAAAAATGATAATGGAGGATAATATGAAAAGGAAAATAGTAGGAATAACAGCACTGATAATGATGATAACAGCGTCGGGCTGTATGGGACAGCAGCAACCACAGCTTACAGAGATCAAGACAGAGGGCGCACCTGCATTTGATAGCGTAAAACTGTCTGACTATACAAACGATCTTGAAGGTCTTGAAAAATATTTCAAAAAGCTTGCTTATCTGCCGGATGATAAGCCTACCGAAATGATGTATGAGGTTATAGGCGCGGTGGATGGCGATAGATTCAGCTTTAAGCTGAACTCCGGCCCCGTTGTTGTTGAACTGTATGAGTATGACCCGGATAACCTCGGTAAAGAGGGTAACCGCGTTATTTCTGAGGTAAAGGAGAACGGAGAATTCCACGTTTTCGATAATAAGGACGAAACCAATATCGCTTATAAGGCTACTCTCTCCGATAGCGGTAAGTTCCTTATGATATATACCGATAACTCTGATAATAACGATAATAAGACCCGTACTAACGATGTAATAAAAGCCCTGAAAGCCTTTAAGGGCGGTAAATCGGCAGACTCTAAAAAGTCAGAATCCAAAGCAGAGGATAAGTCCGCCTCTGAGTCTGATAATAAGACCGAAAGTAAATCGTAAAGCCAACAACCAACATAAAATAAAAAACATAAAATTAAAGCCGCTGTGCAGTGACCAAAGGGTCAACGACAGCGGCTTTTGTAGTTATACCTGTTTTTTGGCTATTACATTTATCAGCCTGTTTTTACAGTAGGGACATATATAATCCTCATTTGCGGCTCCGACTATTGACGCGGCACAGTAGGGACAACGGTCGCGAACTATCTTCTTTGCCAGCGAGATCCTCATACTTTTTATATGCTTTTCTATGGCGCAGTTTTTCAGGTATCCGCTTTGTATAGAACGTCTGACCAGTGACGGAGCTTTTCTTAAACCGAGAGAACTGAAATAAACATATGGCTTTTGACTGTGTGAAAAATTTCCTGCTATATATATTGACCTTGATATAAGAATAATTTTTCTAAAGCATATTATTGCTATCGGTAAAAATACCAGCTCAAAAAATATAAACCAGACTATATTATTAAGTATTTTGCTTTGGTTCAGCTCTATAGTTGAGTAGCCCTCGCCCGACATTATAAGCTCTGTAAGATATTCTGTGTTAAAATACTTTACTGAAAAATCAATAATTATAAAGATCATTATAAATGCTGCCGACATAAAAATAACACTCAGTATTAAAAATACAGTCATACTAAACGGCAGACTTCTTTTCAGATAATAGCTTTTTTTGGAACGCTCTGCGGAAGTGTCGCTACTTATGCTGTACGCTCTGTTGTCGGTTATAACAGACGCAAAAATATCCGAGTTCTTGCAATAGGGGCATACACCGGCAAAGTATTCCTTTTTCTCTATAACAGCGCCGCAGCTGCGACAGGAGCATGATATTTTTTTGCTGTAAAGCTCGATATATTCTCCGTTATCATTAAACGAAAAAACAAATCTGCACATATATATTCTTCTGAGAAGATGAAGCTCGCGCCGAACCCTTAACGAAGAATAGCCCATAATACCCGACAGCTCTGAAAAGCTGATACTGTCATAAAGACTGTTTTCAAAACAACTGCCGTAAAACACCGCCTTCTTTATTGCTATAGAAGAAAGAATCACATACAAAACAGTCGCTGCCCCCACAAACAAGCAGACTATCGACCCGGGGAATGAAACGGCGTTTATCACGGTTTCCATATCTCCCAGGTAGTAGAGTACCATTGATATAATATCTGCTGCTCCGATAAATGCAAAGAACAGTCCTAAAAACAAAAGAACGGCATTTTTAATTTTAAGAAATACTATAAGCCTGTTTCTGACATACAAAGTAATTACCTCGAAATAGAAAATAAAAAAAGTGGCAAGCTATTGCTTACCACCTTGTAAGTGACCCGGACGAGAATCGAACTCGTGTTACCGCCGTGAAAGGGCGGTGTCTTAACCGCTTGACCACCGGGCCGAAAGGAGTGAATAGTGAATAGAGAATAACGAAGAGTGAATAGTCAAAGGCTATTCACTGCTTCTTATTCTTATTGGTAGCGGCAGTGGGACTTGAACCTACGACACTTCGGGTATGAACCGAATGCTCTAGCCAGCTGAGCTATGCCGCCATGTACTGACTCAAACAGTCAGCTTATTAATTATATCGAATATCCGTCTTTTTGTCAAGAGAATTTCCTATGTTTGTTCTTTTTTATTTATACTATTTGTAGTTTAGTTAAGATTTATAACTATTTGAATATACTAAATTTATCAGAGAAATATATTTGCCTTTGCTCAAAGGCAGCACGAGCGGCGCCTTATGCGCCGTGACGCGGACTGAGAGGTATAATAAACCCAACTTGTACGCGTGCCAAAAAGTACAGGGCACAACTAAGTTGAGTGCGCGAATTGCTCCCGGCGGCTCGCCGGTCGACCGCGTGCCAAAAAGTACAGGGCACAACTAAGTTGAGTGCGCGAATTGCCCCCGGCGGTTCGCCGGTTGACCGCGCAGGCACTGCGCCGCGTGCCTATACGGGAGGGAATATTAACAGGGCGGGAGATGTTTTTAACAGGGAAAACTGTTTTCAACACTAAAATGTTGAAATGGTGGAAAAATTATTAACATATACTGTTTTTGGGATATAGTGCTTTAGGGGAATATTTTGTCAAAATGTATACCATATATATTGTTTTTTGAAAAATCAAGCCATATTTTAAAGTAATAATTTTTATAAAGATTACAATTTGTAATTTTTTTTAAACGTTTTCAACATTTGAATGTTGAAAACTCTATGAAATTCAACTTTTAAACTCTACTCATAGTCTAAGTGGAAAATTATAATTGACAGTGTAGGCGCTGCACCAGCGTCAAGTGCCGCCCGAAAGCGCTGCGCTAACTGAAAACTGAAAGCTTAACACTGAAAATTTAAAAATGATTGTGAGAAATACACGTTATACTCG
>JAHKXX010000138.1 GCA_020627425.1 bacterium | reverse complement strand
TTACGGCTCCGCTCTGAAATAGATATTATTATTTTATTATTCGATTACATATAGTAGAAAAGGCATACAGACTTGCTGCCACTCTGAAATAGCGAGAACGGCGCCCTGAGCGCCGTGACGCGGATGGCGCACGAATATAAATCCAACTTGTACGCGTGCCGAAAAAGTAGGCGGCAATACAAACTACAGTGCGCGAATTGACAGCGGAGGCACTCCGCCAGCACGAGCGGCGCGTAAGCGGCGTGACGCGGATGGCTCACGAATATAAACCCAACCTGTACGCGTGCCAAGAAGGTAGGCGGTTCAACCAACCCGAGTGCGCGAATTGCTCAGCGCGAGCACGCGCCACGCTGCCGACGGGCAGTAATGCGTTCGAGGAGGGTCATACGGTCGGGACGGAGGACGTAGGATTTTTTGTGGGTGAGAGATAGGGCGAAACCGATAATAAGCCAGAAAATGAATATTCTGTAGGTGTCGTCAACAAGCAGAGTCGGCTCAAACATAGAGTATGCGGTGTATGCCGCACAGAATGCAGTAAGTACAACAAGAACCGCTGTGTCACGGTTTTTGCCCTGATTGCGAAAAATCGTCTTGAACATACGCTTTGCAACAGTCATCGCAAGCACAACAAATATATTAAAGCCTACTATACCGTAGCATACCGCGATCGTCAGCAGCCCGTTGTGAAAATCTATAAACCGTGTTCCGTTCAGGGTGCTGCTTTTCATCTTGCCAAGGTACAGGTCACCATATGTTCCGATGTTCGCTTTGCCGGTGCCGAATATCGGACTGCGCTCCAGTATCGTCAGTCCCTGTCGCCAAAGCTTGAACCTGCCGCTGTCTATGTTCGTGTTTTCGTGCTTAAAGCTGGTGTACTCTACCTCCTTGCTCTGCTCTTGCTCTGTCTTTTCTTTAGTATCATTATCTGACTTTGCTGTACTGCTGTCGGACTTGCCGGTGGATGAACTGTCAGACTGACTTTTAGAAACAGTCGTATCCGGTATATCGTCAAGTCTTGCGTCGTCCTTTATCGCAACGCCGCCTCTGCTTCCTGTTATGCCCATAGATATTTCAGACGTGGACTGCCCTGCCGTAAGTATCAGAGATACCCCGTTCTGGGTCACGGTCCTTGTTCCGACAAGCGAAAAGGCGATTATCACAGCAAACAGACACGTCGCCGTAAGCCTGAATATAAAATGATAAAAACGCGACAGCGAAAAATCACGAAACACTCTGAAAAACGCTATAAAGCTGAAATAAACTATCATAAATAACAGCGCGTCGTTAGAGTCCGTAAGAAATACCGCAAGCGCATTTATAAGTGCACATACTATATAATAAGCACGAAGCCTGCCGCTGAGGGTGCCGAGGTTCTTTCTTAGCCTGTACAGCAGATGGCACGATACAAAAGCCATTACCGCATAAAAGGCGGCAACATTCGCATTGGGTATAAAGCCTATAAATCTGTTTTCGTGTATAAGAAAATCGCATGAGCCTATGCGTATCCCTTCAGGGAATATAAACAGCAAAAGCATACCCAGCGCCATAATAAACGTTGTAACAAAATTCAGCCCGTCAAAAAGCCTTGTCATTTCCTTTTTGACCCTGTGGGCACTCTTTTCGGCATGTATCCCGTAAAACAAAAAAAACACTACACCGAGTACACAGCTGTAGTAAAGGTTCTGAAAAAAATTACTTTTTATATTTATCAGGGCGGTCACAAGCGTTCCTGCCAGAAATGCGTATACAAGAATACGATAACGCATAAGTTTCACTCTGCCGCCTATAAAAAACTTCTTTACCGTAAGATATCCTCCCCATACCAGCACGGCACAGACAAAGGAGTAAAAAACATACGGCAGCAAGTAACGTATGTCGCAAAACAGAACGGCTATTGCAAACAGTCTGTAATTTGCTGTATTGTCAAAAAAGTCCGTTATTATCCTTTTCAGGCTGCCGCTTTTTTTCAAGCACCTTCACTCCCTTTCCCTTTTAAAGCACAGGTGAGGCTTTTTCCTACTGTTTTTCATCGGTATCCTTGCTGTTTTCATAGCCAAATATATATGCAAGCAGCAGCAAAACTGCCCCGAGAAGAATATATGAGCTTGGATTTATCTCCGGATGAAATGTTACGTCGTTTACTGCTCCGGTGCTAAAAAGCTTCATAAAATCATAGGATATATATGTCAGATAAGACGACAGCAGCTTGATAAGCTCTATCAGCACGCCGCACAGCAAAACGGCAAAGCCCAGCTTTTTTAACTGCCCGGCGGCGTTTCCGGTAAAGGAACCGCCCTCTCTCCCGGGTCTTAGTATCTTCAGAACAGACTGACACACAAACCATATAAACGCACTTATCACTGCTCCGCTGAGCTGCTCCGACGCCATAGAAAGTACCAGTGTATCGGCATTGATAAGTGCTTCACGGCTCTCAAGGTGAATATTAATAAATCCCCGTGCGATCTCGTTTGTGCCGGCATCATATACGGCTGTCTTTCCGAAAATAAGTATGATTATCACAAACAGCGTATATAAGATCATTCCTGCAACAGCAAATGCGCGAAGTATTTTAGTAAGTATATAAAAGATTTCTGCAATCCTGTTTTTTTCGCCCTGCTGACCGTCATTATCTACAGCAGTCTTTTCTGCTGCTTCGTTTGTATTTATTCCGGATTTTTTATCTTTCTCCACTTTTATTTCCTCCTCCGAATGAAAAGCTTTGCCCGATAAATGACGCGCCTTTATGCGACAAACTTTTTATTATCAATATGGTAATATATGGCAGAACCTGATATTCAAGAAAGAAAGCGCGAACAACACGCAGCTAAATAGCTCCCCCCGATTTATCTGCGGCGTTCGTCTGCTTTATTTCTCAGGCTCACAGCCAAAGCGCCGACGAAGGGCAGCAGTCTTTGCTGAAATCTGACGGCAGAGTTTATACCCATTATCATAAGAATAACATACGCCACCGTCAGCCCGAGGTAAACAAGTGTACACAAGATCGTCTGCAAGGGCGGCACAAAGGACAGCAAAAAATACAGTATTGTATTCAGAACATACATTATGCCAAAGGAAAGGAACAACACTCCTCCCTGAAACTTGTGAAATCTGAGGTCGGGGTTGTCCCGCTCTACGGCGAAATGCCCTATTATAAAGAGCACCCCGACATATGATATTGCTGACAAAAACCTTATATTCGAGTTTCTTTCGTCCATACTAACCTCACACCAAATAAAAAATATAAAGGCAGAACCTTGCCTTTGTGGTTATTTTCTCCCACCGTCGGCAGATATATTGTAATATCCGCAGGAAAAACTTCATATAGATGTTGTGAAAAATAAACGCGGCAAATTTTTAAGGAACTGTGAAGAAATAAATTTTAAAAATTATGCTTAGGATAATTTGTTCTGTACAAGGCACACGACCGTAGGAATACTGTCGTATTTCAAGGGAGTGTAACGCAGTACAGGGCAAATTAGACAAGCAGAATTTAAAAGTTATTGATGAACAGTTCCTGGGTTTGTCGCTATAAGGAGGCTTTGCCTCGATCAAGAAAGGAATGAAAGCAAAATGACAGGATACTATCCTGAAGGCAGACTTTTGAGTACGACAGAAAACCTATACTCGCTTTCCTCGCCTATGCAGCTGAGCGAGGCTTATCACGACAGCAGGATCCTTGAGGCAAGAGCCGTCGTCTGCAACTCGTCACACGACCTTATTGTTGACCTTGGCTGTATGAAGGGGATCATTCCCCGTGACGAGGGCGCCATCGGTATCCGTGAGGGCAAGGTGCGCGATATTGCGGTAATATCACGGGTAAACCGTCCGGTATCGTTTATTATTACCGAATTCAGAAAAAACGAAGCAGGCAGGACGATCGCCGTTCTCTCGCGCCGTGCGGCGCAGGAGAGGTGTATGCGCGAATATGTCGCAAAGCTTTCTCCCGGCGATATTATAGACGCGTCCATAACCCATCTTGACTCCTTCGGGGCTTTTGCGGACATAGGCTGCGGCATTGTTTCGCTGCTGCCTATAGATTCTATTTCCGTATCACGAATAGACCACCCCGACGAGCGTTTCTCTGTCGGAATGAATATAAAAGCCATTATCAGATCTATTGAAAACGGCAGGATAAGTCTTACTCACAAGGAGCTTCTGGGTACCTGGGAGGAAAACGCCGCAGCCTTTGAGATAGGCGAGACCGTTGCCGGTATCGTCCGATCTGTTGAGGACTACGGTGCCTTTGTAGAGCTTGCTCCGAACCTTGCAGGACTTGCCGAGATGAAGGAGGGCGTGTGCGCAGGTATGCAGGCAAGCGTTTATATAAAGAATATAATCCCCTCAAGGATGAAGATAAAGCTGATAATTATAGATACCATGGATATGCAGTACAGTCCGCGCGAGCCTGTATATTTCTTTACGGGAGATCATATGGATTCCTTTATTTACTCTCCGCCGAGCTGCGACAAGGTGATCGAAACGCGTTTTGACAGAGCTTCCCCGGGTCTTATAGGTCAATCGGCATAAAACCCGGCGGACAGGTACAAAAAACTACTTTGTTTTCTTGAATGAAAACAGCTCTCCCTCAAGTGCGTCCATATCGCACTGCATAAATCGTGACATGACGCATATTCCGTCTGCACCGGCGGAGTATGCGTCGTTTATTCTTTCCTTTGAAATACCGCCGACTGCCAGCACGGGTATACTTACACGGTCACAGACCTCCTTCAGAAAGGCGAGACCTCTCGGAAGCACGCCCTTTTTACACTCTGTCGGGAAAATATGCCCTGCTATTACATAGTCGGCGCCCAGCTCTTCAGCTTTTTTTGCTTCTTGTGCAGAATGAACGGACGCGCCCAGCACACGAAACTCCCGTGCAAGCGACGGTTCGTCGATAAGCATCTGCACGGGAACGTGAAGATCCACACAAAGCTCGCGTGCAAGCTCTATATTTGAGTTTATTGAAAAAGGAACATCGTACAGTCTGCAAATAGCTCTGCAGTCATAGGCATAAGTCCTGTACTCAGCAGGGGAAAGCTCCTTTTCACGATATATAAGTCTGTCGGGACGCGAACGCGCTATATTTTCTATTCTTGTAAGAAAATTATCGGCGCACAGTTTTTTGGAAGTAATTACATATAGCATATAAAAGCCCTCAGATAAGTCTTATGTATTCGTTAAACGACGGCTGCAAGCCGTTTTTATGCAGTGCTGCTGTTATCTCTTCTACAGAGCGAGGATCGCTTATCTCGAACTGCTCATCGCCCTTTTCGTCGCCGCCTCTGCCGCCGATACCGACGCAGACGCCTGCGGATATTTTTGTTGCGGCTATTTTTACCGCATTATCTCTGAACTCTGCTCTTTCACGGGTAGAGATGGTGATACTTGCATACGGCAGCATAAGCCTGTGTGCGCACATTATCTGCAAAAGCTCTTTTTCGTGCACGTCGCCCGGATTTTCCTCTGCGTTGTTAACAAAAGGGCGCAGTCTAGGAACGGACACTGCTATCTCTGCGTGGGGATATTTTTTTTGCAGCAGGCTTGCGTGTACGCCGGTAGAAAAGGCGTCCCTGCGAAAATCGTCTATACCAAGCAGTGCTCCGAAGCCGACTCCGCGCATACCTCCCTGTATAGCTCTCTCCTGTGCGTTAAGTCTGTAGGAGAAAATTCTTTTCTGCCCTGCAAGATGGACTTTTTTATAGGTTTCCCTGTTATAGGTCTCCTGAAAGACCGTTACAAAATCCGCTCCGCGTTTATGAAGGTACTCATATTCCTCTGTTTCTACGGGATATATTTCCAGTCCGATAAGTGAAAAATATTTTTTGGCAAGCTCTACGGCGTCGCCTATATATTCTATACCGGACATTTTTCTTGATTCGCCGGTAAGTATCAGTATCTCCCTCAGTCCCGTTGCGGCTATTGCCTGATATTCCTTTTCTATTTCATCGATACCGAGCTTTGCCCTGTGTATTTTATTCTTACAGTTAAAGCCGCAGTAGACGCACTGATTTTCGCAGTAATTGGCTATATATATGGGAGTGAACATCGCTATTGTCGTGCCGAACTGTCGTCTTGTTCTTTTCATAGCCTTTTCTGCCATCTGCTCCAGAAACGGTGCCGCAGCAGGAGACAACAGGCACGCATAGTCCCTGTAGTCCGGCTCGTCTTTTTTAAGAGCCTCGGCTACATCCTTTTCGGTAAATTCATTAAAATCATATTTATCATAGAGGTCAAGTACCCCCTGCATTATATCAATTTCACCGGACATAATTGATCCCCCTCAGTCGCGCAGAAAATCCGTAAGAGGACTGCTTGCTTCGCCCATATCCGTCAGCACTCTGCCCGTACCGGACAGGTACGCAAGTCTGCCTGCCTGCACAGCCATACCGAACGCCTTTGCCATAAGGTTTATATCGCCGGCAGTAGCAACAGCGGTATTTGCCATAACAGCGGCGGCTCCCATTTCCATAGCCTCGCACGCCTGACTCGGAGCGCCAATACCGGCGTCTACTATTATCGGCAGGTCTATCTCATTTACAAGTATTTTTATAAAGTCGCGTGTACACAGTCCCCTGTTACTGCCTATAGGAGCTGCAAGCGGCATAACGGCGGCGGCTCCCGCATTCACAAGGTCGCGCGCGGTATACAGATCCGGGTACATATACGGCAGCACCACAAAGCCTTCCTTCGCAAGAATCTCTGTAGCTTTTACGGTTTCGGCATTATCCGGCAGCAGATATTTACTGTCTCTGACTACTTCTACCTTTACGAAGTCGCCGCAGCCGAGCTCTCGTGAAAGTCTTGCTATCCTGACAGCCTCCTCGGCGTTTCTTGCTCCGGAGGTATTCGGCAGCAGTGTGACGTTTTCGGGTATATAGTCGAGTATATTTTCGTCCCCTCCGACATTTGCCCTTCTAAGCGCAAGTGTTATTATCTCTGCCTTACCGTACTCACAGACAGCCTTTATCATTTCTATCGAAAACTTTCCCGAACCGAGTATAAATCTTGAGTTAAACTCGTGTCCTCCCAATATCAGCTTATCTTCCTTCATCTTTCAGACCCTCTTTTATACATTTTATCACTCTAATTATACCCCCGGCGTACCGCCCCTGTCAAGGCGGTGCAGTGCCTGCACTGTCAATTCGCGCACTGTAGTTGGTCGTGTCCTCCACTTTTTTAGCACGCGGACAAACCGGTTTATTGTCCCCCTCCTTCCGCGTCACGGCACTCAGGGTGGTGCAGTGCCTGCACTGTCAATTCGCGCACTGTAGATTTTTTTGCCACCTACTTTGTTGGCACGCGTACGAGTCTGGTTTATTATACCTCTTTTTCCGCGTCACGGCACTCAGGGTGCCGCTCGTGCTGCTTGGGAGTATAGGCGAGTGTATTTCTCTGCTCTATTCATTGTCTCCAAAAAAGCAGTACAGCGAGTGTGACGTAAATTTCTGACAAGTATTATTCATTTTAAGTTTTAAGTTTAAAGTCTTAAATAAATTATAAACTGTTATTTAGATAAAAAAACAGAGCAGACAAAATTATCTGTCTGCTCTGTTTAAATCAGCGTAAGCGGCGCCCTGTGCGCCGTATCGCGGACGGAGAGGGACAATAAACCCAGCTCGTACGCGTACCAACAAAGTCGGCGGTAACACAAACTACAGTGCGCGAATCGACCGCGCAGGCACTGCGCATTATTCATTTTTCAGTCTTAAGTCTTCAGTAAATTATTAAACTGTTATTCGGATAAAAAAACAAAGCAGACAAAATTATCTGTCTGCTCTATATAAATCAGCGTAAGCGCCGCCCTGCGCGGCGTGTCGCGGACGGAGAGGGACAATAAACCCAGCTCGTACGCGTGCCAACAAAGTCGGCGGTAACACAAACTACAGTGCGCGAATCGACCGCGGAGGCACTCCGCCTATTTGGCGTATTCGATGGCTCTGCTTTCTCGGATAATGTTTACTTTTATCTGTCCGGGGTATTCTACCTCTTCTTCTATCTTTTTGCAGATGTTGCGTGCAAGAAGAGTCATCTCATCATCCTTGATAACCTCGGGCTTTACGATTATTCTTATCTCTCTGCCTGCCTGTATAGCAAAGCTGCGCTCAACACCCTCAAAGCTTGAAGAAACTTCCTCCAGCTTTTCAAGACGCTTGATATAGTTCTCCAGATTTTCCCGTCTTGCTCCGGGTCTTGCCGCAGAGATCGCGTCTGCTGCCTGTACAAGACATGCTATTATCGTCTTTGCCTCTACATCGCCGTGGTGAGCATGTATAGCGTGTACTACTATCTCGCTCTCCTTGTACTTGCGCGCTACGTCAACGCCTATCTCTATGTGAGAGCCTTCTATCTCGTGGTCAAGCGCCTTGCCTATATCGTGCAGCAGTCCTGCGCGGCGCGCCATTGTCGGCTCCAGTCCAAGCTCGGACGCCATTATTCCGCAGAGATATGCTACCTCGAGAGAATGATCAAGCACGTTCTGTCCGTAGCTTGTACGGAAATGCAGCCTGCCGAGAAGCTTTACAAGCTCGGGATGAATGTTGTTAACGCCAGCCTCTATGATAGCGCGCTCACCCTCTGACTTTATCATCTGTTCTACCTCGCGCTTTGCCTTCTCATACATTTCTTCAATGCGCGCAGGATGTATTCTGCCGTCGGATATAAGCTTTTCAAGAGTAACTCTTGCTATCTCTCTCTTTACAGGCTCAAAGCACGAAAGCGTAATAGCCTCGGGCGTATCGTCTATTATAAGATCTACTCCCGTAAGAGTCTCTATAGCTCTGATATTCCGTCCCTCTCGTCCTATGATTCTGCCCTTCATCTCGTCGCTCGGCAGAGGTACTACCGATACGGTGGACTCGCTGACATGATCTACGGCTACGCGCTGTATCGCAAGAGAGATTATCTCTCTTGCCTTCTTCTCGGATTCCTCGCGCGTCTTTTGTTCGAAGTCCATGATCTTTACGGCTTTTTCATGTACAAGCTCATTGTCAAGGCTGTTTATGATATAAGCCTTTGCCTGCTCCGAGGTAAAGCCCGAGATCTTTTCGAGCACCTCCAACTGGCTGTCCTTTATGCGCTCTGCTTCCTCAAGCCTTGCCTCAGCCGCTTTGTTCTTTTTGGCTATTGCTTCTTCCTTTTTCTCAAGACTGTCTGTCTTTTTGTCCAGGGACTCCTCTTTTTGCTGTATGCGTCTTTCCTGTCTCTGCATCTCGCGTCTGCGGTCAGAGATCTCGCGCTCTGCATCTGTCAGCATCTTGTGAGCTTCGTCCTTGCCCTCGATGAGAGCTTCCTTTCTTGCTGCCTCTGCGTCACGCTGTGCTTCCTCGGTGATCCGTTTTGCCTCGGCTTCCGCAGAACCGATAGCAGCCTCGCCAACTTTTTTTCTGTATTCTATGCCGTTGTTACGTCCTATAAAAAACGCAGCCACAGCCGCAGCAATGATCAGCACAACGCCGATTATCGCCACTATTACTACCGGATCCATTTTTGACACCTCCTGATTTTTTTATGGTCTGGTTAAATGTGTATAGGTTAGAAAACCCACAGGCAGAGTCGGGGGTGCCGTTTTTCGGGCAACATCAAAGTAAAAATATGCCCCGGGCGTACAGTCGTCTTGTGTTAAAAAAGCACAAGACAAGCACAGGAATATACTTCTCGTCCGTCAGGCAGTCTTTATGTGTTGCCCTTATTCAGTTGTAAAAAATGTTTAACTCACCGATCCGTACACGGGTAATGTACTTTCTGCTAAGCGTCGGCACGGCTTTTATCCGTAAAAGTCCACATCTTCGCCGATACAAAGCGTGTGCCATACACTTTTCCGTATATAGATCATATCCGAACAAAACTGTTTTTTCAAAGGTTAGTATATAAGTAAACAAAAAATATATTAAAACCTGAAACGGCGATCTGAGATAAAACTCTGTCAATGGATTTAACACCAATTTACCAACAGAAAAATCTGTCCGTCTTTATTTTATATCCTTAACCACCATTTGTCAAGGCACAGTGCGCGCGCGTGCTCGCGCTGAGCAATTCGTGCACTGTAGTTTGTGTTACCGCCTACCTTCTTGGCACGCGTACAAGCTCGGTTTATTGTCCCTCTTTTTCCGCGTCACGGCGCTCAGGGCGCCGCTTAGCGCTATTTAGGAGTGGTAACAAGTATACTTATCTAC
>JAHKXX010000137.1 GCA_020627425.1 bacterium | reverse complement strand
AGAGGGACAATAAACCCCGCTCGTACGCGTGCCGATAGGTAGGTGGTAACATCAATCAGAGTGCGCGAATCGACCGCGCAGGCACTGCGCCTTGACAAGAGAGGGTGAGGGGTGTATAATGGGGATATAAGAATAGAGACTGTGAAGGAAAAAAGATACGGTAAAGGCGTGTATAGAGAAACGTCGGTCGGTGAAAGACGGAGACGCCTGCTGTGTGTATAGCTCGTTCCTGAGTTTTCTGTGCGATACGTAGTGCAGAACGGATGACCTCGTTATCGGTCTGTGCCTTTGCTGAGGCCGCAAAGAGATACCTGAGTATCTGAATTTGGGTGGTACCACGAGCTTTTATGCCCGTCCCTTGTCCTTGTGACCGGGGACGGGCTTTTGTGCTTGACATTCGGCACCGATCATTGCAAATGTCAGGCAGACAAATAATAATAATCACTTTCCCTTCAGTCGTCATAAATATTATCGGAGGTAGGTAAAAATGGAAAAAGGCTTTAAAAAATATATTCCCTTCAGGCAGATACAGCTTGAAAACCGGGAATGGCCGACAAAAACTATTACAAAAGCACCTATATGGTGCTCTGTAGATCTGCGCGACGGAAATCAGGCGCTTGTGGATCCTATGAACCTTGAACAAAAGCTGGAATTCTTCCACGCACTGTGCGATATGGGCTTTAAGGAAATAGAGATAGGCTTTCCCTCTGCATCGGAAACAGAGTACGAGATATGCCGCGAGCTTATAGAGGGCAACCATATTCCTGATGATGTTACTATACAGGTGCTTGTACAGGCAAGAGAACACCTTATCCGTAAGACCTTTGAGGCAGTAAAGGGCGCAAAAAATGTTATAGTGCATTTCTATAACTCAACCTCTACATTACAGAGAAAAGTCGTGTTCCAAAAGGATATGGACGGTATCATAGATATTGCCGTAGAGGGTGCAAAGCTTATAAAGGAACTTATAGATAACTATGACGGGGATACCAATTTCAGACTGGAATACTCCCCCGAAAGCTTCTCAGGTACAGAGGTCGAAAACTCCGTCAGGATCTGCGAGGCTGTTATGGACGTTATAAAGCCCACTAAAGAGAACCCCATAATCCTCAATCTGCCAAATACAGTAGAGATGTGTACGCCTAATACCTATGCAGACCAGATAGAGTACTTTATAAAGCATATCAAAAACCGCGACTGCGCTATTATCAGCCTGCACCCCCATAACGACAGAGGTACGGGAGTTGCCGGAGCAGAGCTTGGTCTGCTGGCCGGTGCCGACAGAATAGAGGGTACACTCTTCGGAAACGGCGAACGCACGGGAAACCTCGACATCGTTACAGTGGGTCTGAATATGTATACTCAGGGCGTAGACCCTCAGCTTGACTTCAGTAACCTGCCTAAGTACAGAGAAATATTTGAACGCTGTACAAAAATGAAGATAGGCGAAAGACAGCCGTATGTGGGCGATCTGGTGTTTACCGCCTTCTCCGGCTCTCATCAGGACGCTATCAATAAGGGCTTTAAGTATGTAAAGGAAACCGGCAGCGATAAGTGGGAGATACCCTATCTGCCTATTGACCCGGCTGATGTAGGCAGACAGTATGAGCCTATCATCAGAATAAACTCTCAGTCCGGTAAGGGCGGCGCTGCATTTATTATGCAGAATAACTTCGGCTATGAGCTGCCGAAAGCTATGCACCCCGAGTTTGGTGCGCTGGTCAAGGCTGAATGTGACAAGCTCGGCAGAGAACTGCTGCCTGATGAGCTGATGGAGGTATTCAATAAAAACTATATCGACATAGAGCAAAAGCTGTGGCTCGTCAAGCATACCATAAACAATACAGGCAACGACGAGGCTACGTTTGACGGCGTTATCCATCTGGTAAAGGAGAACAGGGACGTCACCGTACACGGCAAAGGCAACGGTCCTATAGACGCGTTTTTCCACGCACTGAAAACAATAGGCGTTACAGGCTTTAAGTTTATCAACTACAGCGAGCATGCTATCTCGGAAGGCTCCGACTCAAAGGCTATCTCTTATATACAGCTGAAAACCCCCGACGGAAAAAAGATCTTTGGTGTGGGTATATCACACGGTATATTCAAGGCTTCCGTGCGCGGTATACTCTGTGCTATAAACAGATCCGGCTGTGAGCTTGAATTTAAAATATAAATTTAAATTTTAATATATTTATAAAATGCCGTTTTCTCGTTGAGGGAAAACGGCATTTTTATCGGTGACAATTTTTTCTTAATGAATATATTTATGCTGCACTGCCAAAAATAAAAACGGAGGTGCAGTGTGAATGTTTAAACCGAAGAATGAAAACAAAACCGAAAATAAGGAAACCAAAAAGAAAAACACGGGCTTTTATATAGCCCTCGGTATCTGTATGCTGACTGTCGCTGCGTCAGCGTGGACTACTTACGGTAGTATTGCCGATTTTAACGGTATGAATGAGGATGTCGGCGAGATAAGCGAGGTAAGCAACGTACGCGTTACAAAGGAAGTAAGCGGCGAAAAATATGAACAGAGCAGTACTACAGAGGATACGAAGGAAAAATCAACACCCGATAAGACTGAAAAAAGTGAAAGCAGTACCGTCGGGGAGTCATCACTCCTCCCGGCTGAGACTGAGACTAAAAAGAGCGACGAAAAATACAGTCCTGTAGAGGGGTTTGATATAACAAAAAAATACAGCCCCGAGATACCGCTGAAATCAAAGACTATGAATGACTGGCGCACACACAACGGTATTGATATAAAGGCACCAAAGGGAGCCGCTGTACGGGCAATAACCGCGGGACGGGTAAAAAGCGTTTATAAGGACGATATGCTCGGCAATATGATCGTTATAGAGCATAAGGACTTTACCGCTTATTACTGCGGACTGAGTGACTCGCCGGCAACAAAAGAGGGCGACAACGTACAACCGGGCGACACAGTGGGCTATATAGGCGTTGTGCCGTCAGAGTCGCTTGAAGAAAGCCATTTACACCTTGAAGTAAAAAAGGACGGAAAATATACCGACCCTATCGTGACCTGTTCACCGATGTCAACCGGGACAAAATAAAGCACCCCCCGAATGAGTATTGTCATTCGGGGGTAAGTCTGTTTATTCACATTCCTTGTCAAACAGATAGTGGTAGAAATTGCTGTAGTCTGTTCTTTTATCAGCCGTAAACTGTATAGCGTCTCTCGGGTGCTGGTTTAGTCTGCCTGTCAGCAGATAGGGTATGTCGTAGCCCCACACAACGCCGTCCTGCTTCAGCTTCAGCATATGCTTCTCTATAAATTTCAGTACGGGTACTATATCGTACTTCGGGTTTTTCAGAAAGCCCAGCAGCAGCTCTGTGGGACAGTTCCCTGCTCCCCTGCCCATACTGCACACGGTGGAGTCAAGATAGCTGACGCCCATGGTAAGGGTCTCTATAGTGTTTGCAAAGGCAAGTTGTTGATTGTTGTGGGCATGTATGCCTATTTTCTTGTTGTACTTATCCGAGGTCTCAAGGTACTTGTCGGCAAGTCTCCTCATCTGCTCGGGATAGAGTGAACCGTAGCTGTCTACTATATATATCGTGTCGACACAGCTTTTGCCTATAAGCTCCAGTGCGTCGTCAAGGTCGCTGTCGTTTGCCTTGGATACTGCCATAATGTTTATTGTAGTCTCATAGCCCTTTTTGTTGCAGTATTCAACCATCTCAAGTGCTGCCGGAATAGTGTTGATATAGGTTGCTACTCTTACCATATCAACAGGGCTGTTTGCTTTATCAACAATGTCGTTACGGAAATCCGTTCTGCCGACATCAGCCATAACAGAGATCTTAAGTCCCGTGTCGTTATCACCGACAATGGCTCTTATATCGTCATCGTTACAGAATTTCCATTTGCCGAATTTGCTTTCGTCAAATATTTCCTTTGACGCCTTATAGCCAAACTCCATATAGTCTATACCGCTTTTTATATTTGTCTTATACAGGTCTGTCACAAATTCATCCGTAAATTCAAAATTGTTAACAAGTCCTCCGTCACGGATAGTACAGTCTACTACCTTTATGTCCGGTCTGAAGGACACCATCTCGCCTTTCTTATGCATTTCCATTCCTCCTGATTTCTTTTTTGCCTTAACTATTATACACCAAAAAACGCCATATATCAACCGCTTTGGACAAAAATTATTTATTTCTTTAAAGCATAAAAGTGCGGTTCCGTAAATTTGCCGAAGCTCCCTATAGTACTATCTTCTATGTGTAAAACTATAGTTGGCAATAGATAGTTGCGCGTCAATATACCGGCACTGATATCATACCCGAGCGCGAATTGACACCGGCGGCACGCCGGCAAAAAACTATTCTTTGGTTTTTAAGAATTCGGTATTATTGACCTTCCGGAGCAGCTCCACCGGAAGAGTTGTACCTTCAAAGCCGTCCTTTCGCATTAACAGGAGCATACCCGAAGAGAGCAAAGCAGCATATAAGCCGCCCGTGTCTGCAACCGCCCTTACAGATGAGTACGGAGCCTCTGTTTTTACCTCGCCGCGGACAATAACCAGCCCGTCATCATAAAATTCAATGCGGTCACCGGGCTTTCGGTCACGACAAAGCGCCTTGTAATTCCTCCCCGACAGCCTTTTTATAAGCAGTGGGTATTTCACAAAATCATATACAATGCAAAACAGCACTATCACATCAAACGCTATCCATACAGGGCCGTTATCCTCTCCCAAAGTCAGCATTATCACACGTCCGCCAATATAGAATAGTGCGAAAGCAATACCTATTATATACTGTATTCTACGTCTTCTCTTTTTTTCGGGACTGCTGAGTATAAATCTGTACAGTTCTGAAATATCTGTCTTTTCTACGGGCTTACTGTTTACTGCAAGTAAATTATTCATCCGGATACACCGCTTTTTCTGTAAGTCTTATCAGTCTACGACTATCTTCGACTTCTTTCTTTTATAGCTTACGGCTATTATTCCTGCAGCGGCAAACATCGCGAATGCCGATGCACCGAGGACGATAATAACCGTCATAACCGGCTTTTCGGTTATGGGTGCTTCGTCATAGCTATAGATAACATAGACGGGTGATGCTGTATATATACCGTTTGTATTGCCGGTAGACGCAGAAAATACCAGACCGTCAAAGCTTTTCTTCATGGTGCTGTATTTTTCTCCGATAAGATCCGACATAGACAAAGTATTCAGTACCTTGCCGTTGCTCTGTACATACAGTACGTTTACCTTGCCGCTGTACTGAACACTGCCGTTTTTGACACAGCATTCGCCCTTTACGGAATATCCGTCGGGGCTTTGACCACTGTCACTGTTTTTGCCCATATCGGTAAAGATGGCATATACATTGTCAAGGGAGCCTGCTTCCTTTACGGTTATGGTGTACCAGTTATCTCCGCGTGATTTGTCCGCCGTCATCTCGGCACCCTTGTCACTGTCTGTATATTCCTTTGAGATCTCGCCGTCCTCGTTTACTCGGTAGATATAAGCCCCTACCTTTTTGTAGGAATTGGAATTATAGTAGTGTACAATAAGGTCGCTCTTCTCTACTTCCTTGTAGTAGTAGTTTACCGTAATATCAGTGCCGTTTACCCTGCCCACGGCGTTTGTCGGGAACAGAGACAGGTCAAGCTCCATACCCTGTACTTCCTTTATAGGCGCACTGTAATCGCTGTTTTCACGAACCTTTACAACAGCAGGCGGAGCAGCCTCCGTCTCCTGTGTTTCTCCGAGTATGGTGTTCTCCGACAGATAGTTTACATTCAGGTTGTATATACTGCCGTTAAATTTCTTGTAGTAGTATGTCACCGTTCTGTCCTTGGAGGTGAATTTTCCTTCTTCCTCGCCTTCAACGCTCTGATAGTCGTACTCAACGCCTAAATTCTCATTTTCAGAGGTCTTGAAGCCGTCCCCCTGTCTGCCGGATATATCATACTCCTCTATTATTTTGTCTGTGCCGGTTTCCTTGTGCTGAATATGTACATAGCATCTCTCGTTCTTTATTGCACAGGAGTCAAAGCTTTTCTTATCGACAAGTATCACCGCCGAGTGAGGAGCTATTTTTATTTTATTGCCCTTTACGTTACCGAGCCTTTTAAGTCCTGCCGAAGTCCCATCTGCAATAACAGTCCACTCCTCGGGCAGCTTTCCTCCGTCGCGCGGCACAAGCTGTACCTCTGCTTCTTTGTCAGTAGAGTTAAAGCCCACTGCAAGCTGCGCCCACTCCCTGTCATTTGTCAGCTGATTCTCGAGGGTATAGGCTATAACTCCGTCGCCCGTTTCACTATAGGTAACAAGATTTGCCGACTTTGTTGTGGGGTCTCTCAGCGGCTTATAATTTCTTCTTATATCCATAAGTCCCGAATAGTAAGACCGTACGTCCGCGTATTTTATGAGTGAGTTCCAGTCAAGCTGATTTATCTTTGTGCTTGATTTATAGCTGTTTTCGTCGCCGTGCTTTGTGCGTGCGAACTCCTCGCCTGCCTGCATAAAGCATATACCCTGGCTGGTAAGCGTTATTGCAGCCGAGAGCTTATTTGCCTTTACTATGCTCTCGTCGCGCTCGTCATAGCTCATATCGTTTTTCATAGACAGCACAAGCTTGTCATAGAGAGTGTAGTTATCATGAGCCGAGGTATAGGTGACGGTCTGAGACGGCTGATTAAACTTCGACGCACTGACGGTGTTTCCTGTTATGGCTCCGACAAGCAGACCCTTGCCGCTGCCGTTCTGTACAAAGCCCTTTTCGACTGCATTGAAAACATGTCCCTTTACCGCGTCACGAAAAACGTCATTAAAAGCACCTATACGGTTATCAAGCTGCTTTATGTTTTCCTTTGTAGCCGTCGGCACAGTTGTCGTCAGAGAGCCTCCTGTCCACGGCTCGCCGTACATAATTATCTTTTTGCCGTCCTTTATCTTTGTGTCCAGCGCCTTTCGGATACCGTTCATAGTCTCTACATCATGAACGCCCATCAGATCAAAGCGGAAGCCGTCTATATGATACTCGTCCGCCCAGTAAACAACAGAGTCTGTCATATATTTTCTATACATCAGATGCTCGCTGGCAGTCTCGTTGCCGCATCCGGAGCCGTCGCCGAAGGAGCCGTCCTCCTTCATTCTATAGTAATAGCCGGGTACGGTATACTCAAACCAGCTGTTTTCTCCTGAGAAGGTGTGGTTATATACTACGTCCATTATAACGCCGATACCTGCGTTGTGCAGCGCCATTATCATCTGCTTGAATTCGTTTATCCGGGTAGTGCCGTTATACGGGTCGGTAGAATAGGAGCCTTCGGGGACATTGTAGTTCTTCGGGTCATAGCCCCAGTTGAACTGGTCTGTCTTTTGGTCGCTCTCGTCCACCGTAGCATAGTCATATACAGGCAAAAGCTGTACGTGGGTTACACCGAGAGACTTAAGATAGTTTATGCATGTAGGTACGTCGCCCTTCCCTCCGAGAGTAGAGCCGTCCTCCGTAAAGGCAAGGTATTTTCCCCTGTATTTTGCGGAGATACCGGATACCTCGCTGCTGGAGAAGTCCTTGACGTGTACCTCCCATACAATGGCGTCCGTAGGATCGTCATAGAGAACATGCTTATCCTTTTCCCAGCCCTCGGGGTCGGTAGAGTCAAGGTCTACTACCATACTGCGGTTTCCGTTGACGCCGCAGGCTTTTGCATAGATATCCGCCGTTTCTCTGCTGACACCGTTATTTATCACCAGATATGTATAGTATTTGTTTTTCAGATCGCCGTCTATTTTTACACTCCAGACGCCGTTTTTGCCCTTATTCATTGTGGTGGTAGAGATCTCTGCGGCGCCCTCCTCATCGGAGCTGCCCGTAGTATAGAGTCTGACGGCAACTCTTGAAGCTGTCGGTGCCCATACCTTGAAGGTAGTAGCCTTTTGGGTATATACGGCTCCCAGATCGTTACCGTTATAGCTCTGTGCGTCAAGCTCATGCGTATAGCTTGTCTTTTTTTCTTCCGTTTTCTTTTCTGCGTTTACCATAAGCGTACTTCCTCCTATAAGTGTTGTCAAGCCCAAGAGCAGACAAAATAACCTTTTTAGTTTAAGCAAAATGATCCCTCCGAAGAATGTGAATATATTACTGAGATTATTTATTGTTGTTCTACGAGGCACTACTGCCTCAAAAAGCCTTTCCGGAAATATGGGATAATAGGCTACCATTAATTTTACCATATTATCGGTATCTTTATCAATGCTTTTTATAAATTTTTCCAGCGCGTGCTCGCGCGGAGCAATTCGCGCACTGTAGTTTTTGTTACCGCCTACTATTTGGCACGCGGCGCAGTGCCTGCGCGGTCAATTCGCGCACTGTAGTTTTTGTTACCGCCTACTATTTGGCACGCGTACGAGCTTGTCTTATTATCCCTCTTTTTCCGCGTCACGCCGCTCAGGGCGGCGCTCGTGCTGGTTTATTGTGAAGTCAAGTATTTTTCTCTATTCTACTCATTGTCTCCCAAAAAACAGTACAGTGAGTGTAACTTGAGTTTCACACGATCATTTTTAAGTTTTCAGTTTTCAATCTTCAATCTTCAGTTAGCTATTTATTGCCGCGCCATATGCTTTTGCCAATCTTACACTATTCGATACGCCTCAAAGCCTCGGTATCGCTTATCTTTATTTTTCTATAGCCGCTTTT
>JAHKXX010000015.1 GCA_020627425.1 bacterium | reverse complement strand
CTATTTTTGCAGAGGCAACTCCCATATCCTGAAGTTCTCTGAGGTAGCTGATAAGGGAGCAGTCCTTAAGGCTGAGCGCATAGCCGTCTCTGCTGTCTATGGCAAATGGAAGCCGGCACGGCTGGGCACAAGCGCCGCGGTTGCCGCTGCGGGAACCAAGCATAGCACTGAAATAGCACTGGCCAGATACTGACATGCATAGTGCTCCGTGTACAAATACCTCCAACTCTATGGGGCTGTTTCGGGCGATGTACTCTATCTCGTTACGCGACAGCTCGCGCGAGAGTACCACTCTCTTAAAACCAAGCTCCGCCAGTTGCTCTACACCCTTCAGAGTAGAAACAGACATCTGAGTAGACGCGTGCAGTCTCATATCCGGACACGCCCGGCGGACAAGGGAAATAAGCCCCAGATCCTGCATAATAAGACCGTCAACGGGGATAGAGCAGACATATTCTATCAGTTCCATAGCAGAGCCAAGCTCTTCGTCACGCACAAGAGTATTACAGGCAAGATATACCCGAACGCCTCTGCCGTGACAGTATTCAACGGCACGTCTGAGGGAGTCCTCATCAAAATTTTTTGCGTTTGCTCTGGCACTGAGCCTTGACGCACCAAGATATACAGCGTCAGCTCCGCTTCTTACGGCAGGATAAAGACAGTCCTCGCCGCCGACCGGAGAAAGTATTTCAAGCTTTTGCATTTTGCAGCTCCTTACTCAGCCGAACAGATCTGTTTCGTCCTCGGCTGCTTCTTCGCTTACAGAGAAATTGATTCCTTTTTTCGGGTGCCTGATACTGCTTGATACAGGCGCGCCGTTTAGGTTTTCTCCCAGACGCTTGCGATATGTGTCTATATCTGCCCTGAGTTTTTCGTTCTCCCTTTGCAGCTCCGATATAGTCTTTTTGTCCTCGGCGTTTTCATCAAGACACTGCTTCATTCTCTGCTGTAACTGCTCAGCCTCTTTTTTCATCTCGTGCATAGTATCACAGTAGTTAAGGGCTGTAAGAATAACCGCAGCAGTAACGCTTGCAGTGGGATTTGCGCGCTGTACTTCGGCTATACTCTCGTTTACCTCTTCGGCGGTCTTTACCGCGCTGTTTTCATTCTCATCAGTCACTACGGTAAACTCGTTTCCTGCTATAACAATTTTTATCTTATTTTTACTCATAGCTACCTCCTGTCAGAAAGCGACGCTTTTATTCGTCTAATATACGGCTTATAATTGCGTTTGACACAAGAAAGCCTTTTTTTGTAAGCCTTATGGCATTATCGTCTGCTGTCAGATAACCTGTACCGGATAAGCTCTTTGCGCGATCAATATATTCTTTCGGAAGCTCTTCGTTAAAGCGCTCCCTGTATTTCTGAAATATAACACCCTGTGACAGCCGAAGAGCCAGCATAATATATTCGTCTCTGCCACCGCCGGTACCGTCGTCGATTGTTTTGATTTCATAAAAGTCCTGCATAGATCTGCTATAGTAATACCTGCGCGAATTATAGAACGAGTGCGCCGAAGGTCCTATGCCTATATACTCCTCGTCGTGCCAGTATTTAAGATTGTGACGGCTTTCCCTGCCCTTTTTTGAAAAATTGGATACCTCATACTGAATATATCCGTTTTCTTCCATTCTGTCACACATAGCAAGATACATATCAGCCTGACTATCGTCATCCGGCAGCGAGAGCGTATCTTTTATATCATAGAACCTTGTACCCTGTTCTATTTTGAGTATATATGCGGATATATGACAGGCACCAAGATCATTACAAAAATCTATAGAGCGCATAAGGCTTTCTGTGGTCTGGTGCGGAGTACAGAGCATAAGGTCGAGAGAAATATTATCAAAACCGCTTTTTTGAGCAGCCTTTACACAGCACCTGACGTCATCGACACTGTGGCGTCTGCCGAGAGCCATAAGCTCCTTGTCGTTTGCGGACTGCAAGCCAAAGGAAAGCCTGTTAAAGCCGTTTTGAAAAAGCATTTCAAAGTCCGTATCCTGTCTTGAAGGATTTACCTCCACGGTTATTTCGGGGTCAGAAAGAACAGCATTTTTTTCTACGGCTTTTTTTATCCTGACAAGGCGCCTGGCTCCGAGAAGGCTCGGGGTGCCGCCGCCGAAATACAGCGTGTCGGCTGTTATCCCCTCAGGCAAAAGCCTGTGCATATTTTCACACAAAAAATCCGTATATTGATCAAGCTCGCCGTCGTCCGGTCTGTGAGAATAAAAGTCGCAGTACGGACATTTTCCGTCACAGAACGGAATGTGTATATAAATTCCCCTGTCTGACATATTTTCTCCCTGTTTAAAAGCCGTACAAAAACAACCATCTTTTGTTTTTGTACGGCTCAATAAATTTACTATTTCTTGTTTTCCCGTCTGAGAATTATCACTATCTCTGTTGTAAGCGAAAGCAGCGATAGACCGATCAAAGCTATATCTGTATAAAAAAGTACATAGAACGTCGATTCAAGCTGCCTTACACTCAGATCCTCGCTTCCCGCGAAAAAATCGACCAGATGATTATAGCTTCCGCTGGTATCAAGATTTGAGATAGCATTGTCAACCAAAAAAGTAATGACAATAAAGCACATAAGCAGTGCTATCAATGCTCCTGTCATAACAGGCTTACGGGGCTTATTGATTATGCATATCACAAGTGCCGACAGAAAAACAGCACCTGCAACAATATATAAAATAGGATTGATCATATTTTATCATTACCCTTTTTCAGTCTGTCATACATCATATATGTCTTCAGTACGGCGCACTGGGTCTTTGCGTCTGCTATTTCGTTGTTCAGAACCATCTCCACGGCTTTTGACAGAGGCAGCTTTTCTACATTTAAAAACTCGTCCTCGTCAAGCTGCTGCTGTTCATAGCGATCTATCTTACAAAAATACATATGTATGATCTCTCCACAGTAGCCGGGGCTTGGGTACAGCTTTCCGAGCGTCATATATTCGCGTCCGACGGCTCCCGTCTCCTCTAAAAGCTCGCGCTTGCCGTTTTCTAAGGGTGTCTGACCCTTTTCAAGCTTTCCGGCAGGCAGCTCGAGGAGCACCTCCTTGTAGGGGTAGCGAAACTGCCTTACAAACAGCATATTGTCGTCATCATCAATAGCAGCTACACATACACCGCCGGGGTGCTCGACGACCTCGCGCATAGCGGTGTTGCCGTCCTCCAGCTCTACCTTATCATGAATGACCCGTATTACCTTGCCGTCAAATATTTCCTTTGACTCTATTGTTTTTTCTGTAAGCTTCATTCTTCATCACCGAATTTGTTTTCTATCGCAGCCTTGACAAATTCCCTGAACAGGGGGTGTGCATGGTTCGGACGGCTCTTGAACTCGGGGTGATACTGTACGCCGATATAGAATCTGTTGGAGGGTATCTCTACAGCCTCTACAAGCAGACCGTTCGGAGAAGTACCCGTTACAGACATTCCGCCCTGCTCAAAGGCTGCTCTGAACTCGTTGTTGAACTCATAACGGTGGCGGTGTCTTTCGCTTATTTCAGCCTTGTTATAAGCGCGGCTCATTATGGTATCCTTTCTTATCTTGCAGGGATATGCGCCCAGACGCATAGTGCCGCCCATATCGACAACGCCCTTTTGCTCTGTCATAAGGTCTATTACCTTGTGCTCGCTCTTCTCATCAAACTCGCCGGAGTTTGCGTCCGAGAAGCCGAGTACGTTTCTTGCGTACTCAATAACGGCAGTCTGCATACCCAGGCAAATGCCAAGATATGGTATATCGTTTTCGCGCGCATATTTTGCGGCGATTATCTTTCCCTCTACTCCTCTGTTGCCAAAGCCGCCGGGTACGAGTATACCGTCACAGCCGCCGAGAAGCTCGTCTACAGAATACTTTGTGATAAGTTCTGTATCTACCCACTCTATATCAACAAACGACTCTGTTTCATAGCCTGCGTGGTGAAGCGCCTCGGCTACTGAAAGATAGGCGTCGTGAAGCTGTACATATTTACCACAAAGGGCGATTTTTATACGCTTATGGCGTGAATTTATTCTGTCGAGCATTTCCTGCCACTCGCTCATATCGGGCTTTGGAGCGTCAATACTCAGCTCGCGGCAAACTATATTGCTGAAATTTGCCTTCTCAAGCATAAGGGGTGCCTGATAAAGCACGGGTATAGTCATATTTTCTATTACGCAGTCTGTCTTTACGTTACAGAACATAGCTATTTTCTTAAAGATAGACTCCTCCAACGGCTCATCACAGCGCAGCACCATAATATCTGGGTTTATACCGAGAGAGCGAAGTTCCTTTGCGGAGTGCTGAGCAGGCTTTGACTTGTGCTCTTCGCTGCCCTTTATGTACGGCACCAGACAAACGTGTATAAACAGGCTGTTTTCCCTGCCGACTTCTACCGACACTTGACGGATAGCCTCAAGGAACGGCTGGCTCTCTATATCTCCGACAGTACCGCCGATTTCTGTGATAACAACGTCCGCTTCCCCGTTTCCGACAGCATAGATAAAGGACTTTATCTCGTTCGTTATATGCGGTATTACCTGGACGGTCTCACCCAGATAATCGCCGCGGCGTTCCTTTTCGAGAACATTCGAGTATACCTTTCCTGTAGTCAGGTTTGAGAACTTGTTCAGGTTCTCGTCTATAAATCTTTCGTAATGACCGAGGTCGAGGTCAGTCTCGGCGCCGTCCTCAGTGACGTATACTTCGCCATGCTGATAAGGGCTCATGGTACCGGGGTCTACGTTTATATAAGGGTCAAGCTTTTGTGCGGCTACCTTGAGACCTCTCGCCTTTAACAGACGTCCGAGAGAAGCCGCGGTTATACCCTTGCCAAGACCGGATACAACTCCGCCCGTAACGAATATATACTTTGTTGTCATAGCTCTATTTCTCCTTCAAACACGTTGTCCGCACGGCCTGTCATATATACTGTATCGTCCGTATATTCTATTATAAGGTCGCCGCCCTTCAGTTTTACCGTTATAGGCTCGTTCTTTCTGCAGTAGCCGTTCTCTACGGCAGCAACAGCCACAGCGCATGCACCTGTACCGCAGGCGAGTGTTTCACCGCTGCCGCGCTCCCATACGCGCATTTCAACCGTATGGTCATCTATTATCTTGACAAACTCCGTATTTACCCTCTCCGGGAAAAGTTCGCTGTTTTCAAAGCACGGTCCCAGTTTTTCGAGATCTATTTTTTCTACGTTGTTGCAGAACACAACCGCGTGGGGGTTACCCATAGAAACACAGGTGATCCTGTAGTCCACACCGGCTATCGTTACAGGCTCATCTACAACACGGTTTTTGTTTATTGCTACCGGTATCATCGACGGAGTAAGCTCTGCCTTGCCCATATCGACACGAAGTACGTCAACTATACCGTCGTGACGGTATGCCTTCAGAGTCTTGACACCGCTAAGTGTGTCTATTCTGACTGTATCTCCGCTTGCCATACCGTGGTCAAAAAGATATTTTCCGACGCAGCGTATACCATTGCCGCACATCTGTGCCTCGGAACCATCGGCATTGAATATCCTCATCTTTGCGTCTGCCTTGTTTGACGGACAGATAAGTATTACACCATCGCCGCCAATACCATATCTTCTGTCGCTGAATCGTACGGAAAGACCCTCGGGATTGTCTATCTTCTGCTCGAAGCAGTTAAAGTATACATAGTCGTTTCCGCAGCCCTGCATTTTTGTAAATCGAAGCTTGATTTTTTCTGTTCTCATATTGTTAATATCGACCAGCTCCGTACTGTATTCACTGTATCTGCTCTTTAAGGAATCAGCAAGAGCGTTCGCAGTGTCTATAGATGTAAGACAGGGAATGTTTCTCTCTACTGTCTTGCGGCGTATCTTAACGCTGTCACGTGTAGGTATCCTGCCCTTGGAGGAGGTAGAGATAACATAGTTTATCTTGCCGCTTTCTATCAGGGAGAGTGTGTTCTCTCTTGAGTTTTCGTGTATTTTATCTACTTCGATAACATCTATACCGTAGTCGCGTATCGTTCTAGCAGTACCCTTTGTAGCATATAGCGTAAAGCCAAGCTCTACATACTTTTTAGCCACATTGCCTATCTCGTTCTTGTCGGGGTCACGAACGGTGATAAATACGCCGCCGCTGCCCTTTTTCATCTTGTAGCCTGCTCCGATAAGACCCTTGTAGAGTGCTTCCTCGAGTGTATTTGCAATACCGAGCACCTCGCCCGTGGACTTCATCTCGGGACCGAGCTGGTTATCAACATTTATAAGCTTTTCAAAGCTGAATACAGGTACCTTTACGGCAACATAGGGTGACTTTCTGTAAAGACCCGTACCAAATCCCATATTCTCAAGCTTTTCTCCGAGCATAGCCCTTGTTGCGAGGTCTACCATAGGCACTCCCGTAACCTTGCTGATATACGGAATGGTTCTGGACGAACGGGGGTTGACCTCTATAACATAGAGCTTGTTTTCATAGATAAGATACTGTATATTTACAAGTCCCTTTGTCTTGAGCGATACCGCAAGGTTTTTGGATGTCCTGACTATTGTCTCGGTCATCTCATCGCTTATGTTCCAGGCAGGATATACTGCGATAGAGTCGCCCGAATGTATGCCGGCACGCTCAACATGCTCCATAATGCCGGGGATAAGTATCTCTTCGCCGTCGCATATAGCGTCGACCTCTAACTCTGTACCCGACAGGTACTTGTCTATAAGTATCGGGTTTTCAATATTCTGTGCAAGAATAATAGCCATATATTCCTTTATGTCGGCTTCATTGAAGGCTATTATCATATTCTGACCGCCGAGAACATATGACGGACGCATAAGCACGGGATAGCCTATTGTTTCGGCAACCTTCAGCGCTTCCTCTGTCGTCATTACCGTAAAGCCCTCGGGGCGCTTTACATGGTGAAGCTCCAGAAGCTCGTCAAAGCGCTCTCTGTCCTCAGCCATATCTATGCTGTCGGCAGATGTACCGAGAATGTTTACGCCGTTTTCGCTGAGGTACTTTGTAAGCTTTATGGCTGTCTGTCCGCCGAAGGCAACAACTACGCCGTAGGGCTTTTCGGTTTTTATGATACCCATAACGTCCTCGTTTGTAAGAGGCTCAAAGTAAAGCCTGTCGGCTGTATCAAAGTCCGTAGAAACGGTCTCGGGGTTGTTGTTTACGATAACTACATCATAGCCGGCTTTTTTCAGCGCCCATACACAGTGAACGGACGCATAGTCAAACTCGATACCCTGACCTATACGGATAGGACCGGAACCGAATACTATTATAGTCTTTCTGTCTGAATTCTTCTCTTTTATAAACGCCTCTGCCTCGTTGTCACTATCAAAGGTAGAATAAAAATACGGTGTTTCTGCCGAGAACTCCGCAGCACAGGTATCAACCATCTTGTATACAGGTATTAGCGGATCTTCTACTTTCTTTCCGGAGAGGGCTTCTATGGTCTTATCAAGGAAGCCGAGATTCTTTGCCTTTACATAAAGCTCCCTGTCAAGCTTTCCTTCTTTGAGGGCTTTCTCACACTCCATCAGGTTTTTAAGCTTTTCGAGGAACCACTCGTCTATCATGGTTATTTTGTGTATATCGTCAACGGTGATACCGCGCTTGAGCGCTTCATATACACAGAAGGAACGTTCGTCGTCGCAAACACTCAGACGGCTGTATATTTCCTTGTCGCTCATAGACTCAAACTTCGGTGAGGACATAGTATCGTGATGTATCTCTGCACCACGGACAGCCTTCATGATAGCCTGCTCAAAGGTAGGAGCTATAGACATAACCTCGCCCGTAGCCTTCATCTGTGTACCGAGGTTTCTCTTTGCATATACGAATTTATCAAAGGGCCATTTTGGGAACTTGACTACAACATAATCAAGCGCAGGCTCGAAGCATGCATATGTGGTACCGGTCACGGCATTCTTTATCTCGTTCAGCGTATAGCCGATAGCGAGCTTTGCCGCAACCTTTGCTATAGGATAACCGGTAGCCTTTGACGCAAGAGCTGAGGAACGCGATACACGGGGGTTAACCTCTATTACTGCGTACTGCATACTCTCAGGCTCAAGTGCGAACTGACAGTTACAGCCGCCCTCTACTCCGAGAGCGGAAATGATATTAAGCGCTGCCGAGCGCAGCATCTGATATTCCTTATCGGCAAGAGTAACTGTAGGAGCGATAACTATACTGTCGCCCGTGTGAACACCGACGGGGTCAAAGTTCTCCATAGAGCACACGGTTATAACATTTCCCAGCTTATCGCGCATAACCTCGAACTCTATTTCCTTCCAGCCCGAGATACACTTTTCCACGAGCACCTGTGTAATAGGAGACAGCTCCAGTCCGTTTGCGGTTATCTCACGAAGCTCTACCTCGTTGTTTACTATACCGCCGCCTGTACCGCCGAGAGTAAATGCAGGTCTGATAATAACGGGGTAGCCTATTTCGCCGGCAAATTCTACTGCCGACTGTACGTCATTGACAACGGTAGAGGGGATAACAGGCTGACCTATGGAGGCCATAGTGTCCTTGAACATCTGTCTGTCCTCTGCCTTGTCTATAGTCTCAGGGTTAGCTCCCAGCAGCTTTACATGGTGCTTTTTGAGGAAGCCCTCCTTTGCAAGCTGCATAGAAAGCGTCAGTCCGGTCTGACCGCCGAGAGTCGAGAGCAGCGAGTCGGGCTGCTCCTTTATGATTATTCTTTTTACCGTTTCAAGGGTCAGCGGCTCTATATATACCTTGTCCGCCATCGCCTTATCAGTCATTATGGTAGCAGGGTTTGAATTGACAAGTATTACCTCGAGACCCTCTTCCTTCAGCGCGCGGCAAGCCTGAGTTCCCGCATAGTCAAACTCAGCAGCCTGACCTATTATAATAGGACCCGAACCGATAACGAGAACTCTTTTTATACTACTATCCTTAGGCATTCTTTTTATCCTCCTCTATAAGACCGATAAATTTATCAAACAGGAACGATGTGTCAAGCGGTCCTCCGCAAGCCTCGGGGTGAAACTGTACGGTAAACGCAGGCATATCGGTATATGTCACACCCTCACAGGTACCGTCGTTCGCATTTACAAAGCTTTCGTAGGCATTATCCGGCAGAGACTCCCCGACTACTGCATAGCCGTGATTCTGGCTTGTGATATATACCCTTCCGGTTTTTGTGTCGGTAGCAGGCTGGTTGGCTCCGCGATGACCGTATTTCAGCTTTTCGGTTTTTGCTCCCTGTGACAGCGCCAGCAGCTGGTGACCGAGACAGATACCGAATGTAGGTATCTTCTCCTGACACAGCAGACGAAGCTGCTCTATTATCTCCGTGTTTTCCTGAGGGTCTCCCGGACCGTTTGACAGCATAATGCCGTCCGGGTGCATATTCTTTATTTCCTCGGCGCTCGTAAAACCGGGTACCACCGTAACGGTACAGCCGCGCTTTACAAGCTCGTTTCTTATGTTGTTCTTGGCACCGAAGTCCATCAGCACTACTTTGTATTTTTCGTTTTCCGCATTAAAGGTCTCGGGAGCCGACAGCGTTACAGAGCTTACGGCGCCTTTTACCCTATAGTCCCGAAGCTCTTTTGCAGCATTTTTTTCGGGCTTTATATAGGTTATCCTTGCATTCATAACGCCGTACTCGCGGACTGTTTTTGTCAGACAGCGCGTGTCTATACCATACAGTCCCGGAATATCGTTTTTCTTCAGAAACTCATCAAGAACTCCCTCGCAGCGGAAATTAGAAGGCTCTTTGCAGTATTCACGGACGATATATGCCGACAGAGCCGGCTTTCTGCTCTCAAAATCAGATGGTATCACTCCGTAGTTGCCTATCAGAGGAAAAGTCTGGCAGACTATCTGTCCGTAATAGCTCGGATCTGTAAGAGTCTCGAGGTAACCGGTCATAGCCGTTGTGAAAACCAGCTCACCGACTATCTCTTTTTCGGCACCAAAGGCGCAGCCTTCGTAAATATCGCCGTTTTCCAATAAAAGATATGCTTTTTTTTCCATGTCTTTATACAACTCCCTTTTTCATATATGAAATCTTGTCAGATTTTTTCAGTGTATTTATCCTGCCGCTGAGCTTAATCCGGCTCTTGACTATGATTCATAGGTACTCAGCAGACGCCTTGCTACCTCTGCCTTGGTAACGCGAAGATCCATTGCCTGACGCTCCAGATATTTATGCGCCTGCATTTCTGTCATCGACAGATACTCCATAAGTATACCCTTTGCTCTGTTTATCAGCCTTGTATCCTCGATCTTTTTGTGCAGCTTTTCATTCTCTCTTTCTATGCCGCTTATTCTGTTTTTGAGGGCATCCATAATATGCAGCGTTTTGTAAAACATTGCCTTACCAAGCGGCTTGCCGAGTGTAACTATACCATAGCAAGCGGCTTTTTCCTGTATTTCCTCCTCAAGCTCGTTTTTCACTATCAGCAAAACAAAAGCTCCGGTGCTCTGTACTATATTGGCAGCCGCATCCAGCGCCGAGCCGCCGCCGACAGGAGCGTTTATGATGACCAGATCATAGCTGCGCTCCGAGAGCATTTTCAGTCCCTCTTTAACATCCGACGCGCTGTCCGTTACTTCACATACCCCCTCTGAGATTAGCTTCCTGAGCAGACCGACACTCTTTTCGTCGGAGGTTATTATCAGTATGCTGTTCATTATCCGGCACTCCTTGCTCGGGATGACTACCATCCTTCCTTTTTGTTCATATTCAATTTATTATAATAGCAGATTTTTCGACATTTGTCTATACCTTATAATCCATAAAATATCAAACAGATATTTTTTTGTTTGTACCTATCTGATACGCCTTAATAATATAACTTTATTAAGAAAAAAATTTTTGAAAAAAAAACTTATTATTTAAATATTTACAACAATAATTAATTGACTAACGGCAAAATCTTTGTTATAATTATATGCAAAGGAAGATGTTTTTACACGATGTATGTTTTTATACCTGAACCGTAATTTTTAAAGGAAGCAAAGTTTTTTCAGAAAGGAAGAATGATCGCTATGAAAATGAATAAGTTCACTTCAAAAGTTTTTTCGTTTCTCTTATCGGCTGCACTTTTATCGGTGCCTGCGGTTTCGGTGTCTGCGGCTGAGCACATTACGACGCTCAGCAACGAGCTACCGATAATTCTGGTAGATAACAAGGCGACCCTCACCCTCAGT
>JAHKXX010000136.1 GCA_020627425.1 bacterium | reverse complement strand
CCGTAAAGTACGGGGGAAGCTCCGACTCAAAGGTAACTGTCTTTCCTGTTTTAGGATGTACAAACGAAATATAATACGCATGCAGGCACTGACCGTTTAGCGATTTCAGATAATTCTTGCCGCCGTATACGGGGTCTCCTGCTACGGGATGTCCTATATATGCGCTGTGTACTCTTATCTGATGTGTCCGTCCCGTCATAAGGGTAAACTCCGTGTGGGTATAGCCCTGATAACGCTCTATAACACGGTAGTGAGTGACGGCGCTGCGTGAGTTTTTATATGTTACTGCCATTTTCTTGCGATCGCTTTGGCTGCGCCCTATCGGCGCGTCTATAGTACCGCTGTCGTCACGCAGATTGCCGACAAGTACAGCCTGATACTTTCTTGTAAAGGAATGCTCCTTTATCTGCTCTGCAAGCAGCTTGTGAGAAAGATCATTTTTTGCTACTATCAACAGTCCGCTTGTGTCCTTGTCTATACGGTGAACTATTCCCGGGCGCAGCGCTCCGTTTATCCCCGACAGGCTGCCCCTGCAATGATAAAGCAGCGCATTTACAAGCGTGCCGTCGGGGTTGCCGGCAGCCGGGTGAACCACCATACCGCGCGCCTTGTTTACTATCAGCAGATCCTCGTCCTCGTATACTATACTTAGCGGAATATTCTGCGGCTGTGCGTCTATCATCACAGGGTCGGGAACCGTAAGGGCAATAACGTCGCTGTTTTTCAGCTTCAGCTTTTTATCCGGAAGGCTGCCGTTGACCTTTACCATACCGTCCTCAATAAGCTTAACGGCTGCCGAGCGGCTGAGGGTGGTATCAGCCTCGGACAGATATTTATCCAGACGGCAGCCCTCATACTCCGCACTTACTGTGTAGTTTTCAGTCCTCAGTTTTATCACCCTCGTCCAAAGCGCCGCTGTCTGTTTTTTCATCAGCGGACGTCCTGCTGTCGTTTGCAATATCCTTACTGTTGATAAACAGCAGTGATATTATAAAGAGCGCCGCCCCTATGGTAACACAGTAATCGGCAAAGTTACAAACAGGCGGAAAAAACGACAGTTGAAGATAGTCGACAACAAAGTGTCTGAATAATCTGTCTATAAGGTTTCCGATACCGCCGCCGATTATCAGTGCTGTTGATATATAGAAAAGCTTTCCTTTCAGCTTTTTTGCAAGTATCAGATAGATAAACACACCTATCATAGCGACCGTCAGAAGTGAAAAAACAACCACGGCTCCCTGAAAAATGCCGAACGCAGCCCCCTCGTTTCTGACATATACAAGCGTCAGAAGGTTTGGTATTGCGACCACACTCCCTACAGGCTCCAGATACTCGACAACAAAGTATTTTATCACCTGATCTACAGCTGCAAGCACAAGTGCAGAAATAAGCACTACAGAGAGCTTTATTATATTGATCCTCTTCTCCATTATTATCCCCCTGTTTATAAATAATGGGGAAACCAAGCGGCTCCCCCAATCTTGTCAGTAATTTTTTTATCCGGAAGAATAATTACCCGGACATTAAGAAGAATGAACGAAGAAACTAAATTCACATAAGGTCGCTGAAATCGCCCTTTGCTATTACCTCAGCGCAGCGCGAGCAAAGAGTCGGATGCTCGCTGTTTTGTCCTACAGTAGTGCTGTAGCTCCAGCAGCGCTCGCACTTCTCGCCGTCAGCAGGCTTTACCTCTACT
>JAHKXX010000135.1 GCA_020627425.1 bacterium | reverse complement strand
GGGAGTTTTGGAATAGGTGCAAGTAACGCGATTTAGTGTGATACACCAAGCAGAAAAGACAAATACACTTATTCTCACATCAAAGCAGCGTCAAGCGCCGCCCTGTGCGGCGTGGCGCGGAATGAGAGGTATAATAAACCTGGCTTGTACGCGTGCCAAAAAAGTACAGGGCACAACCATCTACAGTGCGCGAATCGACCGCGGAGGCACTCCGCCAAAATTATTTTCCCCTTGACTTTACACTGTATTTATCGTATTATAACAGTGTTAGTATTATTTTATTTTGTAAAGGAGCGAATACTGATGAGTAATAACGATATGGAAAACTATGAGGCTGACCTCGTTTCTCTGCTTGATGACGAGGGTAATGAGTATGAGTTTGAGATCCTTGACGAGATAGACTATAAGGACGGTCATTATTATGCTTTGATGCCTCTGTTTGATCTGCCTGAGCAGGGCATAGATTCCGAGAGCACATATATGATCTTTGAGGTAGTAGAGGACGAAAGCGGCGAGCCTCAGCTTGCAGAGATCGAGGACGAGGATCTGCTCGACGAGGTAGCGGCTATTTTTGAAAGCAACTTCGACAGTGACGAGGAGACCGCTGACTGACAGACTCCAAAAACGGCTGTGCTCATCAGCCGTTTTTTTATTGGCAAAAGCCTGTGTCACGGCGTATGCCGTGACGGTGGGAGTTCCGAGCAAAGAAACATACTCGCCTTAACTACAAAGCAGTGCTAAGTGCCGCCCTGTGCGGCACGGCACGGACGGAGAGGGACAATAAACCACATTCGTACGCGTGCCAAGAAGTAGGCGGTAACACTTATTCAAGTGCGCGAATCGACAGCCCGGGCACCGGGCCGTTTTATTTTTTAATTATCACTAAATCCCCTTGATTTTTTCAGGGAAATGGTATATAATAATAACAGACAAAAACTAAATATATTGTTTATTATTTCTGCCCAATTCGTGTATTGCGTCTATATAACCCTACAACCTTTTAATCGGGAGTTCGGCTCTGGCGGCGGACATCAGACCTCCCGCTCCGGCGGACGAAGGGAGTTTGAAACCATCAGGAGGACACCCACCTGCTACTTTTCGTAGGCAGGTTATTAAAGACGCTTGCGGTTGGGCGGATTTTTTTTATTTTTTTGGTAGTTTCCCGGTCAGAGAGATATATACAAAACCTCCAAAAATTTTGACAATTTTTCTGTATTGTAATTTGAACCATATGGTAGTATAATGGTAGAGTGTTGTATTAAATGCATTGCAGTTTTGCGATTAAGGGGAGTGATGACCGTGGAAAAACAGACAACAAGAAAAAACATAACACTTACCATAGTTATCGTATCCATAATCGCGCTTATTGCAGCAGCTCTTGTGGCAGCCTCAATAATAGTGAACACTCCGAGTACTGAAAAAGAGGATATTAACGCAGATATGATAGTTACCTCGGTAATTAAAAAAATGAACTACACAAACCTTACCGGAATATCCAGCGAAAACATAGGGAAATATTATGATATTCCAAAGGGCAGCGTTTCGGACTCGGCTATGTATATTTCCAGCAGAACCGAGAACGGCACCGAGCTTGCGTGCTTTGAATATACGGACTCGGCGGACATGGAAAAGCTGAAAAAGATAATCGCCGAATATACCTCGTCAAAGCTCAGCAACTACAAAAAGGTAAGCGACAAGACCCTCAGCTCTCGGACGGATATTTCAGGCTCTTATATTTTTGTCGTTATCTCTGACAACAGTGACGCAGCAGTGGACGCTTTCCGCGAGATAACCGGGAAAAAGCAGTCTTCATAATAAATAATCAATGTCAACAACTTAAGGTTTTCAGCCTCGCTGCCTTACTGCAGCGAGGCGAATTTTTTACCAACCACTACAAGGGGAAGCCCTCTTTCCCAGGGCTTCCCCTCTCAAAAAACAATCCACCGGACTGTTTTTTGATTCACCCCTTGCGGAGGGATTAGGCAAAAAGAGTTTCGCGCTCTGCGGAGCGCGACCAGAGGCTCTGGGTCTCGCCTGCCGGCTCGGTCGGCGCTTCTGCTGCGCAGAGGTGTCCACCGGACACCCGCGCCCTCTGGACTCCGCCGCCTTTGTAAAGGCGGGCGAAACTTTT
>JAHKXX010000014.1 GCA_020627425.1 bacterium | reverse complement strand
GGAAGGAGAGGGACAATAAACCCCGCTCGTACGCGTGCCGATAGGTAGGTGGTAACATCAATCAGAGTGCGCGAATCGACCGCGGAGGCACTCCGCTTGAAATGGGGGAGGAAAGGGTATATAATATATGAGGTTGATTTTTTAGTGAAAGGATAGAAAAAAATGGGAAATCAAAAAAAATTGGTAGAGGCTATAACGTCGCGTGACGAGGACTTTGCCAAATGGTATACCGATATAGTAAAAAAAGCAGAGCTTGCCGATTATTCGGGGGTTAAGGGCTGTATGGTAATAAGACCCTATGGCTATGCTATATGGGAAAATATGCAGGCGGATATGGATAAACGCTTTAAAAAGACAGGCCACGAAAACGTGTATATGCCTATGTTTATACCTGAAAGCCTGCTGCAAAAGGAAAAGGATCACGTTGAGGGCTTTGCGCCTGAGTGCGCGTGGGTAACTGTAGGCGGCAGCGAAAAGCTGAATGAGCGCCTATGCGTTCGTCCTACAAGTGAAACACTGTTTTGTGAGCATTTTGCAAAGGTCATAAACTCCTATAGAGATCTGCCGAAGCTGTATAACCAGTGGTGCTCTGTTGTCAGATGGGAAAAGACTACCCGTCCGTTCCTGAGAACCTCTGAGTTTTTGTGGCAGGAGGGTCATACTATGCACGAAACCGCAGAGGAGGCAAAAGAGGAAACCTTGAAAATGCTGCAGGTCTATACCGACTTCTATAAAGAAACACTCGCTATACCTGCGGTAACCGGCAGAAAAACCGAGAAAGAAAAATTTGCGGGCGCAGAGGAAACCTATACAATAGAGCCTATGATGCATAACGGTGTAGCTCTTCAAGGGGGTACCTCTCACTTCTTCGGCGACGGCTTTGCGAGAAGCTTCGATATAACCTTTACAGGACGTGATAATACACTTCAGTATCCGTTTCAGACATCATGGGGTACCTCTACAAGAATGATCGGTGCTATCATAATGGTACACGGCGACGACGACGGACTTGTACTGCCGCCGAAAATAGCACCGATACAGGTTGCAGTTATCCCGATTGCTCAGAAAAAGGAAGGCGTGCTCGATAAGGCAAACGAGATAAAGAATATTCTCCTTGATAAAGACCTGAGAGTAAAGCTTGACGACAGCGATAAGGCTCCGGGCTGGAAGTTCAGCCAGTATGAGATGCTCGGCGTGCCGATAAGACTTGAGATAGGTCCCAAGGACATAGAGAATAATCAGTGCATGCTCGTTCGCCGCGATACAAGAGAAAAAATAACAGCTTCTCTTGATAATATCTGCGATACTATCACAAAGCTGCTCTCCGATATACATGATAATATGTATAACGCAGCTCTCGAAAACCTGAGATCAAAGACCTTTGTTGCCCGCAGTCACGAGGAGTTCCTTGATATAGCAGCTAATAAGCCCGGCTTTATAAAGGCTATGTGGTGCGGTGAAACAGAATGCGAGGAAAAACTGAAGGACGAAACAGGCGGAGTAAAGTCACGCTGTATCCCCTTTGTCGAGGAAAATCTTTCAGATACCTGCGTATGCTGCGGAAAGCCTGCTAAGCATATGGTTTATTGGGGCAGACAATACTGATACCAAATTAATTGCACTAAAAAGCCCGGTACATCGTCGTACCGGGCTTTTTGGTATGCTTTTTTTATTTCATATCTTCCTTTACTTCGGAGCCGAATGCATAGATAGCTATTGTGTCGGGTCCTACGGAAGCACCGATTATGGGTCCGATAAAGCTGGTGTGTATATCCGTACAGGGTATGTTGTCTGTGATCGCTTTCTTTGTCTTTTCTATCTCAGCCTCTGAGCAGTCTGCGTGACACAGATATATCGTCTGCTTTTCTTCGTCCCCCACTGCCTCCTTCATAAGGCGTACACACTCGTTTATCGCGTTCATTCTGCCCTTGACCTTCTTGTAGGCAAGCTGGTCGCCGTAGAAGTCTGCTACAATTATCGGCTTTATACCCATCAGATTACCAAAGAATGCCGACGCTGCCTTTACCCTGCCTGCTCTTTTCAGATAATCAAGAGTATGTACTGTCGCAAACTGGTTTACAAAGAGGCGCTTTGCCTTTACCTTTTCTGCTATCTCGTCTGTACTCAGCCCCTGCTGTACAAGCTCTGATGCATATATCGCAAGCAATCCCTCGCCGACGCACGCACGCAGTGAATCAATACAATAAATCTTTCTGTCAGGATACCCTTTTAGCAGTTCCTCCGCAACAACGGTAGCCGCGTTTACAGAGCCTGATTGTTTCAGTGAACAGCCGATATATATTATATCAAAGCCCTTGTCAAGGTATTCGGTGAACTTTTTGTTTATCTCCTCTGTCGGTACCTGGGTGGTGGTTATTCTTATACCCTCGCGCATGGTGTCATACAGCTTTTTGGGAGTAAAGTATTCCCAAGTAAGCGACGCCGGAATCTCCTCATTACCCCAGACAGTGTTCATTTTCATATAATCAATATCGTACTTTGTGAGAAGATCCTCCGTAAGATCGGAACAGGAATCAGTTAGTATTTTTACCTTGCTCATTTTGTTGTCTCCTTGCTTTTATATTTTTTTGAGGGTTATCTGTGGCTGCCGCCGCCACCGCCGCTGCTGTGACCGCCGCCGCCGTGACCGCCGCCACCGCCGCTGCTTGATGATATTCTGGTCTTGTATACGTTTGTGCTGATCAGAGTGTCGGTCTGAGTACGGATATGTATGTTATTTTTCGAGGTATAGATCGACGCCCCCGGCGTTTCCTTGAATTTATATTTTTTCACCGTACCCGTTGCTACAAAAAGACAAACTATAATACTAAGTACCAATCCGAATATGAGAACGATTTTCCAGTGGTCATAGGGCTTTAAAAAAGAAATAGTGACATCTTTGGAGCTTGTCGCAATATGAAACATTTTTTCCTGAGAATCATAATAATATGCGCCCTTCTCCATACCGGTCTCTTTTTTATAATCTATGAGATAACGGCTGAAGGTCTGTAGCCCTTCGTATATATCGCTGAACTCTACCTTGGAGCCGCCGGGCGGAAAAGACTTCTGACAAGCCTGTGTAATTCTTCTGCATCTGTTTCCGAAGCTTGAGCCTGTATAGTAAAGCACAGCGTCGTAGTCCGCATAAATATAATCATATGCCTCCGTATAGCCGTCAAGGTCTATGTAGAAAAACACCGAGCCTTTTATACGGTTGTTCGGGAAAATACCCTTACAGCCTGCTATTGCCACTTCCTCTACGCTGTTGTCCGAACGGCTTCTGCCTGCGGTAAAGACTCCTACGTTAAAGCCTGTACGATCTGCCGTATCCTGTACCAACTCGTTTATCTTAGCCACCTCTTCATCACTGAAGGTGTGCGACTCATCATAGTAATAGGCATTCTGACTTATCTTGCCTGTATCCGGGAAGGTATAGCCGTCATAGGTATAATCTGCCGATACAGATATACAAAAAGCCGAAGCCACAGTAACGAGGATCACAAGCACAGACAGTATCCTTGCTGCTTTTTTCTTCATTTGTAAACCTCCGATCAACTCAAAAAGAACTCGCCAAGATAAATTAACAGCATTAGTCCTCCGGTGATCAACGCTGTCAGCATAAGCAGAAACAGTGACAGCTTTGATTTTGACAGAGGTACCTCGCCTGATATTTTCTCCGTTTGTCCGTTTATCACATACTCGAGTATTTTTCCCTTGTATTCATAGGTCATAAACCATACGGGCAGCAGCATATAGTTCCAGTTTAGCCGGTTTATCCTGTCCCACTGCTTTTTGCTCTCTATCTTGCTGTAGCCGTTGCCGGAGAAAGCCTCGTTAGCGGTGTTTTCAAACATTCTCTGTTTTATTCTGGGAAGCACGGCGTCCTTGTCAACGTCATATTTATCAGCCATAAAACCGCTGAGATATGCCATATTGAATTCTTTGGCTTGCTTGTAGTCAAAAGGCTCTATAGCCTCCATCAGACTGTCCTCTATCTTTTGAGAACCGTCCGCAGGAACTCCGTAATAGTCGACATCAAGATCTCTTACAACACTGAAACGCTTTACCTCTCTGTAGTTATATTCACCCGAGGTCCACGAGCGCGTCTTGACACCGGTAGCTTCTATGTGGGTGCTGGTATCGGCGTCTGCTACCCAAAAGGGAACATACAGACCCGTAAGCTTTGAGAGCTGCGCAACGCTGAGCATATCCTTCGGACGCAGCTTTTTCTTTTTTACCCATTTTGTAAAGATCTCTACAGCTCTGTCTCTGCCGAATTTGAAGGGTATTACCCTGGAGGGACGGTAAGAGCCGTCTACCCTGCCCTTCAGAATTACGGGGTTGTGACAGTAGTAGCAGGTGGTCGAGGCTGTGGTTTCCTCACATATTATCTCTGCTCCGCAGTTCGGGCAAAGATACAGCTGAGCATTTTCACCGAACTCGTCCTCAGCCTGCCGCTGTTCCGGTGACTTGTCCATTTCGGGAATATCGGCGGCAGTCTGGGTATTTGTGACCTCTTCATCAGCAGCTCCGCCCATACGGTTCCAGAATTTCAGCAGTTCCTCCTCCGTAAACTCGCTCAGACAGAAATCACAGGCAAATTTTTGCTTATCGGGTGAGTATTTCAGATCTGCCATACAATTAGGGCAGTGATAGGACTTTATTTCGTTTGACATAGCTTTTCCTTTCTATTATTTGAGTACTCCCGTCGTCAGCTTCCATGCAAGCACGCGCATAACGGCGTGATCTATTATTTTTTCATCTATTCTGCCGTCCTCCACCGCAGCCCTTACGTCAGAAAGGCTTTCGGCAATATCCGATATGAGTATCATATCGTTTCCTGCAAGAACAGCCTCGACAACCGGAGAACTGTCAGAGGTATACTCAGAGATAGCGTTCATAGCCAGATCGTCCGTAAAGATCACTCCGGTAAAACCAAGCTCTTCTCTGAGCAGCTTGTGTACAGGTGCCGAGATAGACGCAGGGCGTGTACTGTCCATACAGTTGACTATGTTATGACTTACAAGTACTGCGTGCGCGCCCGCCTCTATACCGGACTTAAAGGGTAAAAAGTCCTTGCTCTCAAACTCCTCATAGCTGCGGTCGTCCACTGCTATACCGGTATGGGTATCGACGTTGCTGCCGTATCCGGGGAAGTGCTTCAGCGTTACGCTGACGCCGTTTTGCTGACTTATTTTTGTTACCTCGCTGACAAATTCACCGGTGCCCTCTGCATCCAGTCCTATAGAACGGTCATACATAAAGTCGTCCTCGTTCTCGCAGATATCGCACACAGGCGCAAGGTTTGTATCCACTCCGAGAGAGCAGAGCAGTTTTGCTTTTTCCTCTGCGTCGCTCTTTATAAGCTCTATGCCGCCCTCGCTGTACAGATCGCGCGGCGACTGAAACTCGTGGTCGGAAAGCAGCGGCTTTGCACTGATCCTTGTTACGGTACCGCCCTCCTCGTCTACCGAAACGGTAAGCGGAATAGTATTTGCGTTCCTGATGTTTGAAATATCATCCGCTACCTCTTGTTTGGTTTTGTTTTTAAAAAACTCTCCGAATATGACATATCCGCCGAGGTGATAACCCTGTGCGTCCTCGACAGCTCCGGAGTCGGGACAGCGCGCATAAAACATCTGTCCTATTTTTTCGTCGAGACTCATATTAAGGACAATATTATACGCTTTTTCATAATTTGCGGAGAATATACCGCCGTCCTGCCACTCCGTTGGAACTTCACCCGTCAGGGTATCACTCTTATCGGAGGATTGTCCACTGTACTGTTCGCTATCGGATATATCGTCACTGCTTTTCGGTTCTTTTCCGCTTGGGTACCATACAGAGCTTTCCTTTGAAGTGGCGGATGCAGCGGAGGATACTCCGCTGTTTGCTTTGCTGCACGCGGAAAACGCTGTCACAGCACACAGCAGTAAAGCCAAAGCGCATATTCTTTTTTTCACAACAATCTTCACCTCTGCCGAAAAATATTATCTGTAAGCCGCAGCTTATACTCCCTTGCTTTTTTTATAGCAAGGATCATATATTCATCAAAAACCTGTCCGGGGTCGTGACTGTCGGAACCGACTATCACCCTCAGCTCCGTTTTTGCCGCAAGCTCCCAGAACTTATTATAAGGGTACGGGTTACGGTCGCCCGTATCGTATGCACAGATTCCCTTTCTGTATCCGTTCGCGTTAAATTCAAGTATCGTGTCGTGCTTTATAGCGCAGTCAATTATAAGCTCCATAGCTCTCTGACAGTTATCGTCAAAGGCAATATTGTTTGTAAACATAACATCGGGATGGGCTACAAAGGTAAAAAAGCCCGTCTCCAGTGCTTTGCATACTGCCAGGGCGTACTCTACATAATCACTGCTTGACTGTGCGAAAAAAATATTCTTTATATCTCCGTCGGGAGAATTGTACATATGCTCACCAAGCGCAAGATAGTCAAGCCCGTAGACATCAAAAAGCTGTCTGTAATAATCGTCATAACCGCAGAGGTATTCTGTCTCGAGTCCCTTATAAAGCTGTATCTCTCCCCTGTGCCTTTCTGCGGACTCATCAATAGTCCTCAGATATTCCGGAAGCTCCTCATATTTCATTCTGTATCCGTAGTCTCTGTCGGGAAACGGCGCGTGATCCGAAAAACCGAGAACACCGACTCCGTTTTTTATCGCAGAGCTGACATAGCTTTCTTCGTTTCCGAATGCATGACAGCAGCGCTCTGTGTGCGTATGAAAGTTTGTTCTCAAATAAAAGCCTCCTGTTTTCTATAGACCCCCAAAAACATGTGTCTGCTTATCAGATAAGCTTTCTGCCGTCGCAATATGTACAGGTCAGCATATCTCCGCCAACCTCCTTAAAGATCTTCGGCAGGTAGGACTCCGTTGCGGTTATACAGCGCGGATTGTCACAATGTACTTTATGCGTGTCGAATTTTCTCGGCATAGGCGTTCTGTCGGGCTTGTCGAGCATAGTTTTCATCAGAGCCATTCTGGCATACATACCGTAGATGGTCTGTACAAAATACTTTGCCCTCGGGTCATAGTCTACATCTACCTCTATCTCGTCAACACGGGGCAGAGGATGGAGTATTTTCATATCCGGCTTTGCAGTCAGAAGCTTTTTCCTGTCAAGCACAAAGACTCCCTTCTGCTTCTCGTAATCCTCCGGGCTTGCAAAGCGCTCACGCTGTATTCTCGTCATATAAAGCACATCGAGCATAGGCATAGCCTCCTGAAGCGTAGGCACCTCTGTATACTCACAGTCGGACGCGTTCATAACGTCCTTTATATACTGCGGTACCGCAAGCTCGGGGGTTGAAATGAGCACAAATTTATTGCCCTTAAAGTGGCTCATGGTTTTGATAAGTGAATGTACCGTTCTTCCGTTTTTCAGATCTCCGCACAGACCTATGGTCATATCGCTGAGTGACCCTTTTTCGTTATAGAGAGTTACCACATCGGTCAGCGTCTGGGTCGGATGAAGATGTCCGCCGTCACCGGCATTTATAACGGGAGCTGCCGAATACATAGCCGCAGCCCTTGCGGCGCCCTCGCTTGGATGTCGTATTGCTATTATATCGGTATAGCCGCCGACAACGGTAATAGTATCCTTCAGAGATTCGCCCTTTGCTACGGAGGAGTTCTGAGGATTGTCAAAGCCTATCACGCTGCCGCCGAGACGGAGCATAGCTGTCTTGAAGGACATCTGTGTTCGGGTTGAAGGCTCATAAAAAAGGGTGGCAAGTATTTTTCCTCTGCAAGCCCCAGAAAAATCCTGCGGGCTTTGCTTTATCTCGTTAGCGAGCCTGATTATGTCCATCAGCTCCGAAACGCTGAGATCCTCCGGATCTATAACATGTTTTGTTTTCATTATGTATCCCCCTCTGTAAAACAAAAGTTTCCGTATGTATTATAGTCAGTCAAGACTGTGTGGATATACAAGAAATGTCAACAACTTAAGGTTTTCAGGTTCGCTGCCTTATGGCAGCGAGGCACATTTTTACCGATCGCTACAAAGGGAAGGTCTCGCCTGTCGGCTCGGTCGGTGCTTCTCAGCCTGCGGCTGAGAGGTCTCCACCGGAGACCCGCACCCTCTTTCCCAGGGCTT
>JAHKXX010000134.1 GCA_020627425.1 bacterium | reverse complement strand
GCAGGTAGCGGATACGCGATTTGACCCCGGCGGCACGTCGGTTACTTCGGTCGTGTGCCTCGTACAGAACAAATCATCCTAAGCATAAATTTTAAAATTTATTTCTTCACAGTTCCTAATCTGTTTGAATACTTATCCTTTCGTGATTTAAAGGAAATATCTATTGGGTAATTACCGGAAAAACACGCATCACAATAGCCAAGCTTGCATTCACCGGCTATCTCACGCATACCGTCAAGAGACAAAAAGCCGACGCTGTCCGCACCGATATAGCGGCGCATTTCCTCCTCTGTCCTGAGAGCAGCAATAAGATCCTCTCTCGGGGTAGTATCACTTGTAAGAAAGCACCTGTTTTTAAAGGGCGGTGAGGCTATCAGCATATGTACTTCCCGGGCACCCGCGGCGCGCAGAAGCTCTACTATATGCTTCGCCGTAATTCCCTTCAGCATAGAATCATCTATTACGATAACACGCTTACCCTGTATGTTATATCTGAGGGCATTCAGCTTGATACGCATAAGATACTTATCGTTTTTCTTTCTGTTATTAAAGGCTCTGCCTATGTATTTATTTTTTATCAGACCCGTTGCATAGCGTATACCGGACTCCATAGAATAGCCTATGGCGGACTCTATCCCACAGTCGGGAACTCCACAAACTATATCCGCATCAATTTTATGCTGTCTTGCAAGCAGCCTTCCGACTCTCTGGCGAGCCTCCAGCACCGACACACCGTCTATAACACTGTCTGGACGGGAAAAATAAACATACTCAAACAGGCAAAGCGCAGTTTTTTGAGCTTCTTCAAACTTATAGCTTTCTGCACCGCTGCTGTCTATTACGAGCATCTCGCCCGGCTCTATATCACGGATAAACTCACCGCCGAGAGAATCGAAAACACAGGACTCAGAGGCGATAGCATAGTTACTACCGATCCTTCCGTAGCAAAGCGGACGAATGCCCAAAGGATCGCGCACTCCTATAAGCTTTGACGGAGTCATAATAACAGCAGCATATGCACCCTTTAGCTGTTTTACTGCCTTTATGACCGCCTCCTCTATAGAAGAGGACTCTATTCTTGCTCTTGCGATGAGATAGGCGATGATCTCGGTATCGCCGTCTGACTGGAATATAGCCGCCCCACGGGTCAGAGTCTCGCGAAGCTCGGGATAATTGACAACAGCTCCGTTCATACAAAGAGCAAGCTGTCCCTCGGTATATCTCATCACCAGCGGTGCAAGGTTTGATCTGTCAACCTGTTCGCCCGAGCTGTATTTCACATGACCTATTGCCATATCGCCGTTTTTCAGTCTATGCAGTTCCTTTTCGGGCAAAGCCTCGGGTATCATACCGAAGTCCTTATGATGACGGATAGTACCGCCGTCGTTTACGGCAATACCTGCGCCTATCTGTCCCCTGTGCTGCAAAGCATAGAGTGCAAGATAGGTTTCTTCAACTATATCAAGCTCGCTGTCATTTTTATATATACCAAAAACACCACATTCATCGTGCAGCTCTGACATAAAAAAACTCCTTTATTTTAAAAGCTCCTCTACCTTTTGCTGTATAGCCTTATCCTTTTCGGCAACACCATTTTTCATATTTTCTTTTTCTTCGGCAAGCATTTGAGCAAGTCTGCTGTCGGAAAGAGAAAGTATCTGAACTGCAAGTATAGCAGCGTTAGCCGCTCCGTCAATAGCAACAGTTGCGACAGGTATACCGGAGGGCATTTGTACGGTAGCAAGCAGTGCGTCAAGTCCGTCAAGTGTAGATGATTTTATCGGTATACCGATAACCGGTACTGTAGTATTTGCGGCAAGAACTCCTGCAAGGTGTGCAGCCTTGCCGGCAGCAGCTATAATAACACCAAAGCCGTTTTCTCTTGCTTCCCTTGAGAACATTTCCGCAGCGTCGGGTGTTCTGTGCGCCGACATTACGTGTGTTTCAAACGGTACACCGTACTCGCTTAGTTTTTTTATAGCTCCCGATACAACAGGGAAATCGCTGTCGCTGCCCATAATAACGGCAACCTTTTTTTGTTCTGACATATTCCAAAGCTTCCTTTCGTTAAAAAATAGAAATATCCGATTTTTATTTTATACTAATTTTCAAAAAAATGCAATAGACAACTACAAATTCGGCGGCGGCGCAGTGCCTGCGCGGTCGACTCTCTCTTGCCGCACAGCGGCAAGGGCGTGCACGGCACGGCGCAGTGCCTGCGCGGTCGACTCTCTCTTACCGCACAGCGGCAAGGGCGTGCACGGCACGCCGCAGCGTGGCAAGTTCTTGTTACCGCCGAATATAAAGCACCGTCTCAAGTTGGGTTTATTGTCCCTCTTTGTCCGCGCCGTGCCGCACAGGGCGGCACTTGACGCTGCTTTGGAGTAAAGGCAAGTGTATTTGTCTACTCTATATACATGTGACGATTGTATCATTCAAGATAGGGAATTTTGAGCAAACTCCTATACCCCCGCTGAAAACTAAATTTATCAGTAAAATATAGTATATATAGAGAGAAAAAGACTTTTTGTTCTGAAACTCCCTATTTCCCCTATTTTCCCTATACAGGTCAGGATAGTATTAAAAATTACTGAAGACTGAAAACTTAAGACTGAAAACTTAAAAATGATTATGAGGAACTCACATCACACTTGCTGTGCTGTTTTCTGGAGACAATGAGCAGAGTGGATAAATTATTTGCCTTCACTTTCAAATAGCACGAGCGGCGCTATATTCGCCGTGACGCGGACGGCACCATACAATAAACCAAGCTCGTACGCGTGCCAACAGAGTCGGCGGTAACATTAACTAAAGTGCGCGAATTGACCGCGGAGGCACTCCGCCGCGTGCCAACAGAGTCGGCGGTAACAAAAGCTACAGTGCGCGAATTGCTCCGCGCGAGCACGCGCAGGAAATGGTTATTTACTTTCAGACTTTTGTGTGTTAAAATGATATTTAGTAAAAACTCTAAAACCGGAAATTTAGGAGGAGCTATAATGAATCCAAAAATAAAGAATCCAAATACAGACGCTTTGTTCAAGGCTGTACTTACACTGAATACAGTAGAGGAATGCTACGCTTTTTTTGACGACCTGTGTACCGTTCCCGAGATAAAGGCAATGGCTCAGAGATATGTTGTGGCAAAAATGCTGAGCGAAGGCGAAATATATCAGAAAATTGTTGAACAGACCGGAGCAAGCACCGCTACTATCAGCAGAGTAAACCGTGCTCTGACCTATGGCAGCGACGGCTATACACTAACCTTTGAAAGACAAAAGGAAATAAACAACGGGGAAAAATAAATATGTACTCTTATTTTGCCGATTTCTATGACAGTCTGACCGCGAATGTCGAATATGAAAAAAGAGCCGACTATATTTTAGAGGTGCTTAAAAGACATAATAAATCATCAGGTTTGATACTTGATCTGTGCTGCGGTACCGGGTCGCTGACAATTGCCCTGAAAAAACGAGGCGCAGATATATTCGGGTCGGACGCATCCCGGGAAATGCTGACGATAGCACAGCAAAAGGCTTTT
>JAHKXX010000133.1 GCA_020627425.1 bacterium | reverse complement strand
TTAACGCTAAACAAGCGACAGCTTTTTAGCTATCGCTTGTCATATTCTCTTATTCTGTTTTATTCGGGTTTACCCCAACTATTGACAGAGAGCCCTTAATGTTTTAAAAAAAGACAGCTACTCTGTTCTTCGTATGAGTAAAACAGAATATACAATACACATGCCTTCACTCCAAATCAGTGTCAAGTGCCGCCCTGTGCGGCACGGCGCGGACTGAGAGGGACAATAAACCCAGTTTGTACGCGTGCCAACAAAGTTGGCGGTAATATCAACCTGAGTGCGCGAATCGGGTGCAGCGTCACGCTGTAAGTATTGCCTTTACTTTTTCGATGTATTCTTCCTTTGTTATTATCTGCATAGAAAGCTGCATTTTAAGCTTTCTCAGAATATCATAGTTCTCGTATTTTTTCTGAGCAAGCGCCACTTTCTCCTCGTACTCCTCTACAGTAATAACGTCCATACGAAGAGCGTTCTCAAGCTTCTGGCACTCGTGCTCATAAGCCTCCTGAGCCTTCATTCTTGCGGCTTCTTTTTCGGCATTCTTTATCTGCTGTTCCTTTTTGGCGATAGCGTCCTCTATTTCAGACTTGTTTTCAAGCTCCGGTTTCATATCTTCAAGAATGTCGCTTACGTCAAAGCTGTTTTCCGTTGCCAGGTTTTCAATATACTCAGTATAACGCCTGCCTATCATTATATAGTAGCCGTCCAGTTTTTTGTTAACACATTCAAGCTGTACCTTCAGTCCTGCAAGCTCTCTCTTTTCGGGAGTAGAGTATTTGATCGTGGTCCCTACGTTGCGTGCGGAATTTACAACGTTTTCTCCTACACTCTGAGCTATCTGTGATGCTCTGTCAAAAAAATCCATCATAGACTCCTCCTTTAAAATATTGTTTCTAATATTATAAAACTAATTAATACTAATTATGTAAACAATTTATTAATTATTTCGCTTTATCGTTTTTTATTCCGTAATACTCCGCGAGCAACAGAGTTTTTTTCGCCCAGCGCAGGTGGGTTTTGTATTCGTTCATTCTTCCGCCGTCGACGCTGCCGGATACAAGGTTTTCACTGTCCCAGTTTATTATGGAGAAAGCATCCTCATAGTCCTGCCGGCTTACCATATACCCTTCGTTTACTGCATTTATCTGATTAGGATGAATGACCGTCTTGCCGACAAAGCCGCACTGACGATCCTTTGCTATTTCTCGTTTCAGTCCCTTGAGCCACCCATCGGAATTATAGTATTCCCATACGGGTCCCGAGATAACAAAGCTCCCCGAAAAAACAGATATAATATCTATGAGTATGTTTTCTATAACTCCGTATTCATAAATTGTTTCATCACAGTGTCTTCTGTAGCCCATAGTGCCGCACAGGTCGTTGCCGCCTACTCTTACATTCAGTACATCACCCTCAACTTTTTTCAGCAGCTCGTTGATATTATACAGAAAATCCGTTCTTCTGCGGATATCTATCAGCTCCGGTGATTCAAGTATCGGCATAAAGCTAATTTTACTGTTATACCTTGCCCGTGCGCTCTCAAAGGCACTGACGTATTTTCCGAGGTTATCCGGAGTAGACTTCGGGAAGATAATACCGTTTACGATATCTACACTCTGCCCTAAAGAACAGAGTATTCTGTCTATCTGTTCAGGTTTACGTACTCTTATAAACAGCTTCGGCAAATAAAACTCTTTTTTCTGTCTTTTTTCATAGATAGCTTTAACTGATTCTGACAGAATGACCTCCGCTTTGGCTACGTCACGAGTTCTCAGAGTGTCTTCAAGACAGAGTGCAAGAGAATATTTGCTGCCGAATTTTTCATCAGACACACTTTTTACGATCCCTGTATTATTTGCCGGAGTATAAAGCAGAGCGCCGATGCTGTAATGTTTTATTTCATCTTTCATTTTTTGAAACTCCCATAGAGTGATATAAGTATATAGTTTTAGTTCGCAAAAGCAGCCACCGCCACAAGCGGCTTGCCCTTGTCGGTTTTTGCATGTTGTAGAGAAAAAATCCGATTTCACTCAAAACCAGCGTCAAGTGCCGTCCTGTACGGCACTGCGCCGCGTGCCGATATAGAAGGTGGTAAAACCAAGTAGAGTGCGCGTATAGGGTGCAGCGTCAGCACGCGTGTGATTTGGTGGTTTTATGCCTCTTGACATTATAAAAAACAGTATGGTAAAATTATATCGTATAAAATAAGATTTATTCGGAGTGATATTATGACTGAACAGGAAGAACGATCACTGCTCCTTCAGAATCAACTTTGTTTTCCTTTATACGCTGCTGCACGCAGGGTGGTTGCGCTCTACGCACCTTTTTTAAAACCGCTGGGACTTACATATACCCAGTATATCACATTTATGGTGCTTTGGGAACAGGGGACTATAACGGTCGGCGAACTTGGAAAAAGACTGTTTCTCGACAACGGAACCATTACACCCTTGCTGAAGAAGATGGAGAGATCCGGCTTTGTGACCCGAACAAGGAGTATGGAAGATGAGCGCGTTGTTATAATACAGATCACCGAGAAGGGTATGGATATGAAGGAAAAGTGCAAGGACATACCCAAAAGCGTAGGCGGCTGTATCAGACTGGAGCCTGAAGACGCGGCTTCGCTCTACAAGCTGCTTTACAGTATTATAGAAAACTAAAGCTATTGACCCGAAAAATAATTAATCCTTTGTCGGTTATAAAGGCTTATAATCCGCAAGCTC
>JAHKXX010000132.1 GCA_020627425.1 bacterium | reverse complement strand
TGACTGCGAGATATATTACGGCAGTCATGATAACAAACCATCGTGGATTTTTCTGACGCTTAAGGGTCAGTTTTTTAAGAGCGTTGCCCGAGCTTACTATAAATATAACTGCAAGCAAGCCCAAAACAACAAAGACCGGAAATTTATTCTCGAAAAAAAGCGGTATGTATATAGTATCAAAGGATACGAAAACAAAGAAGAAAAAAAGTATTACAGAAAGTGCCGATATGATTTTTTTAATATCAGGTGTTTTGTTTTTTTTGATCGGTTTTATGGTTTTGTTCTCATCAGGAAGGGTATTGCTTTCTTTTTTTTTCAGTCTGACATTCAGCTTTGTTTTTTCCTTTTTCAGGGTATACAATGCATCACTTACAGTAACTACATTTTCTAAAATATTCTTTGTCATTCTTCGACAGGCAGTAGTGTAGATACCGTTATCAAGAAAGAAATTCCTTGAGGTACAATCCGATACTATTTCTCCGTCGAAGAAAAAAGCACACCTGTCCGAATAATCAGCACAAAAACCAAGATCGTGAGTAACCGTTACTATTGCCTTTCCGCTGTTTTTCATCTTTATCAGAATCTCTGCAAGGCACGACTTGGAATAGTTGTCAAGTCCGTTTGTCGGCTCGTCAAGGAGCAATATATCCGGATCTGTCAGCAAAAGCTTGCAAAGGGCTACACGCTGACGCTCTCCGCCCGAAAGATCAAAGGGGTGCTTTTTCAACAAATGATGAATGTCGCACTGATCTATATAGTATTCTATGGAACTGTCGTCTGCTTTATTTTCATAACATTCCAGCAAATCTTCATACACGGTATTCCTTACAAAAAGTGCCTGCGGATCCTGTGGCAGATATGCTGTTTTCAGGACATTGTTTTTTGCTTTCCTGTTACCGATCCTGACGGAGCCTCTGTAAGGCTTGTTGATACCGAGCAGTGACAAAAGCATTGAGGTTTTTCCCGATCCGTTTCCGCCGAGAATAGTTAAATGCTCATTTTTATAGATTTTTAGTGAAAGCTCTTTGAGTATATCGTCGGAGTTTTTTTCATATCTGAAAAATACTCCCTTTAACTCGGCAACAGGCTCTTCGTTGTGCCGTGTAGGCTCCGGGTCGGTAATAGCTCTGAGTTCCCTGTTTTTGATATACTCCGAGATCCATAGTCTGCCATCGGACACCGAAAGCGGCGGAGCGTCACCGTTTATTTCCGTATTGTAATATACTTGTATAGGTGCAGGCAGGGAGCTAAACATTTCATTTCGGGTATTAAATAAATACTCCGCTGTTTTTGACGGTGTATCACAATGTAAAAGCTTTCCGTTTTCCAGTACCAGTATTCTATCTGCAATCGAATAAACCTCTGACAGCTCGTGCTCTATCATTATGATCGTTGTACCAAGCTCCTTGTTTATTTTTTTGAGCATAGATAAAAACTCAGCGGAGCTTATTGGATCAAGCTGCGACAGAGGCTCGTCAAGCAGAAGCAGAGACGGCTGCATTATCATAACCGACGCAAGATTTACCACCTGCTTTTGTCCGCCTGACAGCGTAGCCACATCACGGTCATACAACTTTTCTATACCGAAAAAAGCCGCTGTTTCTGCACAACGGCGCTTGATCACATCATTTTTCAGTCCCAGACTTTGCAGCCCGAACGAAAGCTCGTAGATCACCTTGCTGCATACTGACTGATCGTCAGGCGACTGGGAAACATATCCTATTTTTTCTGTCTGAGTACGGACACTCAGCTCGTCAAGAGGAGAACCGAAAATCTCAATACTTCCTGTACTGTCTCCCTCGGGTCGGATACAGGTTTTAAGATTTCTAAGCAGTGTACTTTTGCCGCTGCCCGATTTCCCGCAAAGCAGGCATATCTCTCCCTGTGATACAGAAAACGAGATATCTGAGAGAATCGGTTTGTCCGATAATGAATATTTAAAGCTCAGCGAGCTGACCTTAACGATTTCCATTTTAATTCCTCCGTTACGTCCGTCAGAAACGGCACTAAGCAGAAAACGAAAAACACTATATATAAAATAATGATATGAGGCGAAAAGGGAATAGCGTCTGTTTCGGGGTAAAACTCAAAGCTTAAGACTCCAAAACAGTCATAAATTACTATAAGCCCATCGCAGATTAAAGTAAAGCCGAGCAACACCACGTCACGAATATATAATTTGTAAACGGAAAAGGACGTCCTTCCCTTCAGACCATACCCACGGCTTTTCATAGAATCGGCTGTGTCAAGGGAATTCTCGGCAGACCATTGTATAGTTGCGGCTAAGATACTTATCAGATTTCTTAGCCGAATAAAAATATTTCCGTTTGTTATATCCCTGCCAATTGAAGCTCTTGCCGTACGAACTGCTCTGAAGTGATGTGAAAACTTTGGGATAAAACGCATTATCATTGTTATCAGCAGAGCAACAGAGGGTGAAAGCCTGCCGAAAAGATAGATAACTCTTTCAGAGTCAATATTTTTAAAGCAGGCGCCGCACCACATTATTACGGCTCCGAGCAGAAGTCCCGACAAGGCTCCGTAAAGAACAGCTTCCAGTGTAAAGGCATTACCGTCCGGCAGGTAAAAAAGCACCGTAATACCGGCATGATTAAATAACGGATTTATCATTGCAACCAGCAGATACATAGGCACAATATAACAAAGGATAGTCCTTACTGCCCTTGATCTGTCAAGATATACAGAGTAGATAATTACCGATAACAGAGAGATAAAAAGCATAACAGGCTGCATTATAAGCGTGGTAATTGTTGTGACCGACAGAAAGTAAAAAAACTGTACAAACGGATGAAAGCTTGAAAAGGCGTTTTTCATATATTATCCCTCATATTTGTTGCCGACATCCTCCCCGAGGTCAGTCGTATATACCCATTCTATCCGATCGCCGTCCTTCAGATCAACATCCGAGCAGCTTACATTTTTAAACTCGCCGTTCACCTTATAGAGCCAGCCGGAGTATGTACCGCAGTCAAATTCATAGATATTCCCTATGCCCTCTATATAAGCGCTGTTATATATAGGTGTAATGGTAAACTCAAATTGGATATTGTTCTCCCGGCAAGCCCTTTTTGTTACGTCAAAAACGCTTTCACCGTCTGAAAATGAGATCGCAGTGATTTTTAGTATAATACCGTCATCGGGAATAAACTCCGCTTTTTTCTTAGAAAGAGTGTTTAAGTGATCGAGCAGGGTTTGACAGGAAACCGATATAG
>JAHKXX010000131.1 GCA_020627425.1 bacterium | reverse complement strand
TCGACAATTTGACAGAGGAGGAGATTTCCGATGGAGCATAACGGACTGCTTGTCGTAATATCGGGTCCTGCCGGCGCAGGCAAGGGAACAGTAGTAGGCGAGCTGATAAAGGACGATAACGTAGAGGTGTCTATCTCGGCTACAACAAGAGCACCGCGCGGAACAGAAAAGGACGGGGTGGAGTACCACTTCCTTACACGGGAACAGTTTCAGCAGATGATAAAACAGGACGGCTTCCTTGAATATGCCGAGTATGTGGGAAACTACTACGGCTCTCCAAAAAAACAGGCAGAGCTGTGGATGGCTCAGGGTAAAGACGTTATCCTTGAAATAGAGGTTCAGGGCTGTAAAAAAATAAAAGAAAATAATCCCGAGTGTATAAGTATTTTTATTATGCCGCCCTCTATGGAGGTGCTCGAGCACAGACTAAGAAAAAGGGCTACCGACAGCGAGGAGTCTATACTGAAAAGACTCAGCCGTGCAAGAGAGGAAATAAGCCTTGCTCGTGACTATGACTATATAATAGTTAACGACGGACTATCGGAGTGTATAGCCGATGTAAAGACCGTGCTGAAGGCTGAAAAGCTGAGGGCGGACAGATTTGATGTAAGTGAAATGCTAAGCTGAAAAAAGGGAGAGATAAGTATGAAATACGAAAACTACACAAAACCCAACGTGGATGATATTTTTGCCGGCAAGGTAAGCAAATATGCACTTGCTATAGCCGTTGCAAAGCGCGCAAGACAGATAACGGACGATATGCAGGAGGATATCGGCAAGGTGTCCGATAAGCCTGTTCTTGTTGCGGTCGAAGAATTTAAAAATCATGATTATATAATACTCGAGCCGGATATAGATGACTGAATATCTTGTGGCGGATATAGCCGTAGAAAAAACTCTGTATCATTTTGACAGACTCTATAGCTATATCGTACCGGAAGAACTGTCAGACTCTGCTGCTCCCGGCTGCCGCGCCCTTATAAGCTTCGGCGCAGGCAGGCTTCGCCAGGGTATGATAATGAGCCTTAGAAAAGAGAGCGATGTACAGGGACTGAAAAGTATCAGCTCTCTGCTTGACAGGGAGCCGGTCATGAACGACGAAATGCTTTATCTTGCTGTGCAGATGAAGGAGCGCTGCTTCTGCACACTTTTTGATGCGTGTAATACTATGCTGCCGACGGGGCTTTCGATGAAGCTTACCTATAGTTACTTTGCAAAGGCAGAGCCTGTAGAGACAGACCCCGACAGTATAGAAGAGCAGACCGTGACCTATCTGAAAGCAAGAAAAACTCCCGTTCGTCAGGACAGACTCATAAAGGCACTGGGGCTGACGGATGAATCACTGCTTGAAAATATGTACGGGCGCGGACTGATTGACAGAAAAGAGACAGTAAAAAAGAGACTTGCCGATACCACAATAAAGATGGTAACGCTAATTAACGATGAGGCTCTCACAAAGCCGACGCCGTCCCAGAGCGCTGTTATGGATGTTCTGAGGAGCGTCGGAGATGTGTCAAAAAAAGAGCTGTGCTATTTTACGGGCGTGTCGGGTGCAGTAGTCGATAACCTTGTAAAAAAGGGAATATGTATGTACTACGACGAGGAGCCGCCTGTTCTCCAAAAGGCAGAGGACGAGCCTGCCTTTTGCGGAAATATAGAGCTTACCCCGGAGCAGCAGCATGCCTTTTTGGGGCTTTTACAGCAGTAGTCCTCGGGAAAACCCTCGGTATCGCTCCTTTACGGAATAACCGGCAGCGGCAAGACCTCTGTCTTTATGCGCCTTATAGATAAGGCAAACGAGGACGGGCGCGGAGTTATCTGTATGGTTCCGGAAATATCCCTGACGCCGCAGTTGCTGTCAAAGTTCAGCGCAAGATACGGCAACAGGGTAGCCGTTTTTCACAGCGGTCTGTCACTCTCAAAAAGGCTTGAGCAGTGGAAGCGCGTAAAAAACGGCGAGGCAAATATCGCAGTGGGTACACGCTCTGCGATATTCGCACCGGTACAAAGGCTCGGACTTATAGTAATGGACGAGGAGCAGGAGTACAGCTATAAATCCGGTGCAAATCCGCGCTTTCACGCAAGAGAGCTTGCAAAGCTACGCGCAGTGTACAATAACTGTCTGCTGCTGCTGTCAAGCGCAACGCCGTCACTGGAAAGCTATTATAACGCTTCACGCGGGCGCTATTCACTGTATAGCCTGACAAAACGCTACGGCAGTGCGAGACTGCCCCATGTGGTAACGGTAGATATGAATCTGGACAGATCACAGGGCAACACTTCTGACTACAGCTCGGTGCTGCTTGACGCTGTTGACGACAATCTCCGGCATGGTCAGCAGGCTATAATACTTCTTAACCGCCGCGGACATAATACTTTTGTCGCGTGTCGTGTGTGCGGTGACGTGATCAGTTGTCCTAACTGTTCTATCTCGCTTACCTATCACAGTGCAAACAACAGGCTGATGTGCCACTATTGCGGCTATTCGATACCGGCTCCGAGAGAGTGTCCGTCGTGTCACTCCGACCGGCTGCGCTACTCGGGTGCAGGCACTCAGAAGGCAGAGCAGGAGCTTTATGAAATATTTCCGTCGGCAAGGATACTGCGGCTTGATACAGACTCCACTATGCGCCGCTATTCCTACGAGAGAAAGCTGAAGGCTTTTCGCGACGGAGAATATGATATTATGCTCGGCACCCAGATGGTGGCAAAGGGACTGGATTTTGAAAATGTAACCCTTGTAGGTGTGCTTTCTGCGGACGCTATGCTTCACGGGAATGATTTTCGCAGCTATGAAAGGACCTTTTCATTGCTGACGCAGGTAGTCGGCAGAAGCGGACGGGGCGGACTCGAGGGCAGGGCTATCATACAGACCTATGAGCCGGAGAATCCGATAATAGACCTCGCTGCCCGTCAGGACTACGGGGAGTTTTATGACAGCGAAATAGTTATCAGACGGTCTATGCTTTATCCGCCGTTTTCTGATGTGTGCGTTGTTGTGTTTACATCACAAAATCGGACCGCTGCGTATAACGCTTCTGTATATTTCAGTTCTCAGCTTACCGCGACGGCGTCAAGGGACTATCCCGGTATCCCAATGAGGGTGCTCGGACCGTCACCCGCCGCAATAGCACGGGTCAGCGGAAAATACAGATACAGACTGATAATAAAATTCAAAAACGGCAAAGGCTTTCGGGAGCTTATGTCGAGACTATTAACGGATATAGGAAAAAACAGAGCCTACAGCGATGTGAATGTTTATGCGGATATTGATCCCGATACGATTCCGTAAAAGCCACAGGCGTTGCCGGCTTATGGCACGCTTTTAATAAAAAGGGGAATGACAATGGCAATCAGAAATATTGTAAAAGAGGGAGATCCGGTGCTGACAAAGGTGTGCAGACCGGTAGAAAAATTTGATCAAAAGCTTCATGTTCTGCTTGACGATATGTATGAGACCATGACTGACGGTGAGGGTGTGGGACTTGCAGCTCCTCAGGTTGGTATTCTTCGCCGTATCTTTGTGATAGATATAGGTGAGGGCAAGATAGAGTGTATAAATCCCAAGATAGTAAAGACCTCGGGCGTACAGGAAACCAGCGAAGGCTGCCTCAGCTGCCCGGGAGAATTTGCCGTAACGCGCAGACCGATGTACGTCACCGTAAAGGCACAGAACAGATACGGCGATCAGTTTACCATAAATGCCGAAGGACTCCTTGCAAAGGCGCTCTGTCACGAGAACGATCACCTTGACGGGATACTTTTTAAGGAGCACGTCATCAGAAAAATAAAGCCCGGAGAAAAGATCTGACCAGTGAGGAATCAGCTATGAGAATAGTTTTTATGGGTACGCCGGATTTTTCCGTACCGTGTCTGCAGTCGCTTATTGACGACAAAAACGAGATAGCAGCCGTGTTTACTCAGCCCGATAAGCCAAAGGGCAGAAAAATGATACTTACTCCGCCGCCGGTCAAGGTGTGTGCCGAAAAAAACGGTATACCGGTATATCAGCCGACAACACTAAGGGACGGCGCGGCGCTTGAAATAATAAAAAGCCTTCAGCCGCAGATGATAGTGGTCACAGCATACGGCAAGATACTGCCAAAGGAGATAATAGATTATCCCGAATACGGCTGTATAAATATACACGCCTCGCTTCTGCCGGAATACAGGGGAGCCGCTCCCATTCAGCAGGCTATACTCGACGGTAAGACCAGAACCGGAGTCACGGCTATGTATATGGACGAGGGACTCGACACGGGCGATATGCTGATGAAAACAGAGCTTCCGATAGGGGAAAACGAAACTGCCGATGAGCTTCACGACAGGCTGAGTGCGGCGGGCGCCGAGCTAATCGTAAGGGTAGTGCACGCAGCACAGAGCGGTACGCTTACCCGTACGCCACAGGACGACAGCAAGTCGAGCTATGTAAAAATGCTTACAAAGGATATGTCCGAGATAGACCTTAAAAGCAGTGCTCATGAAGTACACAACAAGGTTCGCGCGCTAAGCTCATGGCCCGGTGCCGTTATAAGACTGAACGGCAAAAAAATAAAGCTTCACAGTACCCTCCTGTCGGATAAACATGGACAGCCCGGAAGTGTACTGTCGCTTGATCCGCTTACGGTGGCTTGCGGACAGGGGGCTGTTATAATACTCGAATTACAGCCCGAGGGCAAAAAGAGAATGGACTCAAAAGCTTTTATAAACGGGCTTCATATAAGCAGTGCCGACGAGCTGAAATTTGACTGAGATCGGAGGAAAAGGCTTGCAAAAGGCAGATAACAACGGAAAAAAACAGACACCGAGACAGCTTTGTCTCAGTCTTTTGCTGAAAACAGAGCTGATGGGTGCATATTCCAATATAGCCCTTGATAAAGCTTTTTCTTCTACGGATATATCTGTTCGTGACAGAGCCTTTGCGGCGGCTCTTTTTTACGGTACTCTTGAAAAAAAGCTGCTGCTGGACTATAACCTGTCGCTTGTCTCCGACACGCCCATAAACAGGCTTCAGCCCGAGGTACTGACAATACTTCGTATGGGCGCCTATCAGATTTTCTTTATGGACAGCGTGCCTTCTCCGGCAGCTGTAAGCGAAAGCGTAGATCTTTGCAGGCGCTTCGGGGCAGGGGAGGCTTCGGGCTTTATAAACGGAGTGCTGCGTGCACTGTGCAGAAATACAGAGTTAAGACTTCCAAACCCCAAAAAGGGCAAAAACAAGTACTTTTCTATAAAGTATTCCTGTCCCGAGACTATAGTCAGACTGTGGAGAGAAGGATACGGTGACGATACGGCACTGAAAATACTACAGTCTTTGTACGGCAGACCGGCTATCTGTGCAAGGGTCAATACTCTGAAAACCGATGCGCACTCGCTTATAGATATTCTTTCACAGAAGAATATAAAAGCCGAAGCGCACCGCTATATAAAGGACGCCTTGCTTATTTCCGGAACAGGAAATATAAGAGAGCTTGACTCCTATAAAAAAGGACTTTTTCATATTCAGGACGCCGCGTCACAGCTTTGCTGTATGGCGCTTGACTGCAAGAGCGGTCAGACAGTGACGGATATGTGTGCGGCTCCCGGCGGAAAAAGCTTTACGATAGCGGAGTATATGGGAAACACAGGCAGTATACTTTCCTGTGATCTGTACGAAAGCCGCCTGTCCCTTATAAAAAGCGGCAGCGAAAGACTCGGGATAGATATAATAAGCACAAAGGCTGCCGACTCCTCCAAGTCAGAGGGGCTTATGATGTCCGACAGGATACTTTGTGATGTACCCTGCTCCGGACTCGGGATTATAAGAAGAAAGCCCGAGCTGAGATATAAAACGGAGCTTGGTACCGATACACTGCCACAGCTACAGTATGAGATACTCTGTAATTCCTCACATTTTCTGAAAAGCGGAGGTGTTCTGGTGTATTCTACCTGTACGCTGAATCCTTCGGAAAACCACGGTGTAGTAAAACGCTTTCTTTGCGGACACAGTGACTTTAAGCCAGGCAGACTGAAGCTTCCGGAGGGTATAAAAAGACAGCCCTTTGATGCAGAAAACGAGCTGACGCTTATTCCTGGAGAGTATGACAGCGACGGATTTTTTATCAGCGTCCTGACGAAGGTGTAAAATAAGGAAATCAGTTTTCAAAAACATATTCTGTTTTTTAGTTGCTTTAGCATTATTAATACAGGTTTTTTTGGAAAGGGGTCCGGGGGATAACCCTTTTTC
>JAHKXX010000130.1 GCA_020627425.1 bacterium | reverse complement strand
CCCGGATTGTTTGCTGTAAAGTATTTAGGATAAACTTTGGTTAGGAGGATTGTTTGTATGTACGTTAAAGAAGTAATGGTTCAGAATCAGGTGGGTCTTCACGCTCGTCCTGCAACATTCTTTATCCAGAAAGCAAATGAGTTCAAATCTTCAATTTGGGTAGAGAAAGAGGAAAGAAGAGTTAACGCAAAGAGCCTTCTGGGTGTTCTTTCACTTGGTATTGTCGGCGGAACAAGTATAAAGGTTATGGCTGACGGCACCGATGAAGAAGCTGCTGTAGACAGCCTTATAAAGCTTGTACAGTCAGGTTTTTCTGAATAATGCAGATAGTTTGAAGAAAAATGCACCGCCATATCAGGCGGTGTTTTTCTTTTAGGAACTGTTCCTTGGGGGAGGTGTGTGTATGACGTTACAGGAGCTAAGGGAAAAGTCTATGAAGCTGCCTTTGAGTCCGGGCGTATATATAATGAAAAACAAGGACGACCATATAATATATATCGGCAAGGCAAAGGCACTGAAAAACCGTGTAAGCCAATACTTCGGCTCCGACAAAAGCCATCCGGAAAAGGTGCGTCGTATGGTACAGAATGTAGATCACTTTGACTATATATTATGCAGTAGTGAATTTGAAGCGTTGGTGCTTGAATGTTCGCTGATAAAGCAGCACCAACCCAAGTATAATATACTACTCAAAGATGATAAGGGCTACAGCTATATTCGCATATCAAAGGAGCCTTGGCCAAGAATAAGCTTTGAAATGCAGAAAAAGGACGACAACGCCGACTACCTCGGTCCCTTTATGAGTGCGTGGTACGCCAAAAACGCAGTAGACGAGGCGCAAAAGATATTCAGACTCCCGTCCTGCTCAAAGCAGTTTCCGCGCGATATAGGCAAGGGCAGACCGTGTCTTAATTATCATATAAATCAGTGCAGCGCACCATGTGCAGGAAAGATAAGCCGTGATCAGTACTGTAAAAGTGTGAGAGATGCTGTAGAGTTTCTGAAAACGGGCGGAGCGGATTCTGTACGGCTTATGACGGAAAAAATGAATGCTGCTGCGGAAAACCTGGAATTTGAGCTTGCTGCAAAGCTTCGTGACAGAATAAACGCCGTGCGGCGTATTACGGAAAAGCAGCAGGTAGTAGCAGCAAATATTCCGGAGCAGGACTGTATTGCCCTTATGTCCGAGGGTGACGACTGCTGTTTTGCGGTGCTCAGATTTGAAAACGGCAGGCTGTACGACAAGGAGGATTTTCTTATAAAGGATATTGGTGCAGACGCCGATCTGTCCTCGCTTCGCAGGGAGTTTATATCTCAGTATTACTCAATGCGCCGAAAGATACCGCCGGTAGTAACCATAGACGGCGATGTAGAAAACGAAGAGTTGCTTTCTGACTGGCTGAGCGAAAAGCTCGGGAAAAAGGTACATTTTCATCACCCTAAAAAGGGAGAGCAGATGAGGATACTCGAAATGTCACGAAAAAATGCCGCCGAGCGTCTTGCACAGAGCCATGGGCATTTAGGACACGAGCTGTCTGCACTCGACGAGCTGAAAACGCTGCTCGGTCTTAGTAAGCTGCCTGAGTTTATCGAGTCCTACGATATATCAAACCTTGCCGGAACGGAGAACGTCGCCGGAATGGTTGTATTCAGAAACGGCAGACCCTATAAGGACTCCTACAGGCGCTTCAGGATAAAGAGCTTTGTAGGGCAGGACGACTATGCATCTATGAACGAGGTGCTGACCCGAAGGTTTGAAGAGTATTTCAAAAACAAGGACAGCGGTGAGGGCTTCGGACGATTGCCGGATCTAATCCTTTTGGACGGCGGCAAGGGGCAGGTCTCCGCAGTCAGACCGGTTTTAGAACAGTTCGGGCTTGATATACCTCTTTTTGGTATGGTTAAGGACGGCAGCCACCGTACAAGAGCTATTACCGACGAGGGCAGGGAGATCTCGATAACATCAAAGAGAAAGGCATTTACCCTTGTGTCTACTATTCAGGATGAGGTGCATAGGTTTGCAATTGGCTATCACCGCACCGCAAGAAAAAACAAAGCTCTCAGATCTACTCTGACAGGTATACGGGGGATAGGCACAGAGCGCGCAAAGGCGCTGCTTACTACTTTCAAGACCATAAAGCGTATAAAAGAGGCAGATGTAGAGGAACTTATGAATGTAAAGGGAATGACAAGACCCGCAGCAGAGGCGGTATATCAGTATTACCGCACCCACGGCAGCGACAATACGGACTGAGTGTAGTCCGATAATAAAAAGCAGTCTGTTTTTGAACAGACTGCTTTTGCTTGGGCGCTTTAGCTTGATTAAACCCCCGGTTCTACCGGGGGTAGATAAAAAATGCTTTAGCACAAGCCAAAAACAACCTCCTTGTGTTACAATGGT
>JAHKXX010000129.1 GCA_020627425.1 bacterium | reverse complement strand
TAGGTGGTAACATCAATCAGAGTGCGCGAATCGACCGCGGAGGCACTCCGCCGCGAAACGCCGCCGCTTGACAGAGAGGCAGTTTGGGTATATAATTTAGACATATTATTATAAACCGGGAGGTAGAAAAATGTCATCTTTGCAAATTACTAAAAAACAGACAAAGAAAGCTCTGTCGCTGGGACTGGCTTTGGCTGTGACAGCGACAGCAGGAATTGCAGCAGGAGAAGGGTTTGCAGCCTCGGCAGCAACAGCACTGCAGGATAACGGCTGTTTCCTGTCTCAAACAACCGTAGAATGGGGATCGACCGTACGCGCCTTTGCGGACTTTACGGGCGGAGTCGGATCGTACACCTATAAGTATTCCCTCAGAGAAGACGGTGAGGATTGGGAGGACGTAGGAGACGTGACCGATCAGGAATCCTGCGATATAAAACTGCCGTATGACCCCGGCTTTTATACAGTACGGGTTGCGGCTTGGGACTCAAAGGGTACATATGCATCAAAATACCTCAGCCTGACTGTTTATCGTGAGTATGACAACAATTTCAGAGAGTATTACAGCGAGCTGTCGACCAATTCCACATGGGCAGGCTGGACAATAACCGCAGAGCCATGGTTCACGGGCGGCGCAGAGCCGTATAAATATAAATACTCATACCGTAACGGAAACGGTGCCTGGGTAGATGTCACAAATTATACAACAAATACAAAACAAAAAATCAAAATGCCGAACGCTCCCGGTAACTATACTGTAAGAATAGCTTCGCTTGACGCTTTGGGAGCATATGCTTCTAAGTATCTGCCGCTGCAGGTCAAAAAGGACACAAAACAGAAATTCGAGCAGTACGGCTCTTCACTCAGCAGTACATCTACATGGGCAAACTGGACGATCACTGCAAAGGCAGGCTTTAAGGGCGGAGTAAAGCCCTATAAATACAGATACTCTATAAAGCTTGCAAGCGAATCAAGCTTTACGGATATAAGCGACGGCTATGTTACCAATCCTACATATAAGATAAAACAGAGCGATCCGGGTAGATATGTAGTAAGAATATCCGCTCTTGACGGAGCAGGAAAGTATGCTTCAAAATATATAAACCTTACCGTTAAAAAGGATTACGGCGGAACAATAAGGGATAACGGCTCGACGTTGTCCGGCTCGCATGCCTTTGTTAATGACTATTATAATGCCAGCGCAGTGTTTACGGGCGGTGTTGCTCCCTATACATATAAGTTTGATGTAAAGTTGGGCAACGGAAGCTGGAAAACCGTTCAGAATTACAGCGATAAGAGCTATGCAAAAATAAACACCAACAGTCAGAACGGAAGCTATACAGTCAGAGTCTGCGCTAAGGATGCTAAAGGCAAATATGCTTCAAAGTACCTGAAGATATATGTAATGAAGCCAAAAACCAGCCTTAACTCCAATGAAAACCAGGTTCTTAATACGATAAATAACGAGAGAAAATCAAGAGGTCTCTCTGCTCTTAAATTTGACAGTAAGCTTGGTGCTGCCGCAAACGTAAGAGCCAACGAGATAGACGACCGCTTCTCTGTTTACCGTCCCTCCGGTGAAGATATGTCCACATTCCTGAATTCGCTGCATATGTATATATCAAACGGCGAGGAATATCTGGGTCAGGGCAATACTTCCAATGCAAGCACCGTAGTTGCCGCAATGAAGAATGTTTACAGCTATTACACCGGTAAATATGAGACGTCCGGTATTCTTACCAACGGAACCTATACAAAGATCGGTCTTGCACAAAACGGTAATTACTGGTACTTCGTTGCTACTTCATAAGCTTAACTACCAAAACCAAATAACAGTACAAATACGGCAAGTCTTTTTGCTGATAACGAAAAGGATGTTTTCAGTTTAAGGCGGTACCCTATGCACAGGCGGACAGTTCAGGCTGTCCGCCTTTTGTCATGTTTGGGTTTTTTGTATTAAAAAGACCTTGACGAAATACATTCATCAAGGTCAAAATATAACCACAAAGCAAGCCTACGGCTAGCCTTTGCTTGTTGAAAGCAAAGCTTTTAATTGGAATTGTCAAGAAAAGTGCAGTCGGGAAACACCCAAAATGAGCGGGCGGTAGAAAGGAATTTGAAGCCAAATGGAGCATAGCGGAATGAGGCTTCAAATTCGAGGCGGGGGTTATGCCACCTTTTTCTTGAATAATAGGCGGTATACCGTTGGCGGCAACCCGAAAGGATTCTTCGTATATATTCTCGTTCTGTTGTAATAGGTAAACATATACCTGAATACCAGTGATTTTACTTCTTCTATTGCCATACGGTATGTAGGTATACGGTAAAGCAGTTCTTTCTTTAAAGTAGCAAAGAAGCTTTCCATTCTCGCATTATCATAGCAATGTGCTACTCCGCTAAGGCTTTGATAAAGATTCATCTTTCTAAGCGTTTCTCTGAAGGCTTCACCGGTATACCGGCTGCCTCTGTCGCTGTGAAGGATTGCACCGCTTACGGGATACTTTTTGAGTGCCATTAATGTATCTATGCAAAGCTCCTTCTTCATATTGTTTCGCATGATCAAAGACAATATTTCTCCGTTGTAACAATCGAGTATCGGCGAGATATACAGCTTACCGTCTTTGCACTGTATTTGCGTAATATCCGTCAACAGCTTCTCAAACGGTGCGTTGGCACTGAAGTTCTGTTTTATCAGGTTTTCTGTTATTATGTCTCAATCACTTCGATGTCACGATTCATATATACTTTAAAGAAACGCTTTGCCTGCAGCCAGTAGCATGCTCTGTCGCTGCCTTTGGGCACATATACGGTCTTGAGGTTCTTCAGATTGTCTCCACAGTCATAGGTGGTGTAATACTTCTGATCTGTGAAACCGCTTTCATCTGTGACCAGTTTGCTTTCGCGCTTGGATTTACAGCCGAAATCGTCTTGATAGATCTTAGGATCATCGTAGCGCTCGTATGCATCTTTATATGTCTGATCGTCAAGCTTATCGTTTTCGGATCCCATAAAGCGAATGGTTTCGAGCTTCGGACAATGCCAGATCATTGTCATTTCGCAGTCTTCCGGAACGGTGATCTCTTTAAGAGCAGAACGCCAAAGTTTTATTTCGCCCGGTGCCCAGGAGTATTCCAGCGACTCAAGATTCGGGAAATCTATTTCAAATGTTGTATCATAGATATCCCGTCTGTCTGCTTTATTGATTATACCTGTCTGGAAATAGATTCTTTTAACGTCGTCAACTACGTTTTCTTTGAAGTTCTCGTTCAGCCATTTGCAAAGATCTTCGCACTCAATTTCGGTATATAAGATATTCAGATTAAGATAATTTCTCACATGTTGCTTTATGTCTTCGTCTGTGATCTTGTTTGCATTCTTGAGCAGGAGATTGCCTTTGTCATCCATCTTGACGATGATTCCGCGCTTGATATGTTCGTCTTCTTCGTCAAACATTGTATCAATTCCGCCGTTTTTGTTGACATATTCTTTTTCGTAAATGACTTTTCCTGTCAGGAAGTCTTCATCTTTCATCTGACGGTCGTTATTATAAGTGTTATACATTTTTACGAGATATTTGTAGTCATTGCAGAATTCAGGATATTCCTCCGGATTAGCAAATCTTTCAGAGAAGGTATTCCATTTGTCCGCATCGAATTCGAATATGTTCTCATATTCGTCATCTGCACTTATTGCTGATGTTTCCGGCTTAGTTGATTCTTCTGATACATCTGTCTGAGATGCTTCTGTTGATGTCTTTTCTTTGTTGTTCTCAGACACATCTGTGTCTGTTGACTGTTCGATCACTTTTGATGCGTCAGGGGTATGAGATGTCTGACTTTCACCTTGTGATGAACAGGCTGTTGCCATTAGTGTTAATAGAATTGCCGCTGTGAGCAGCGCGATCGTCTTTTTCATTTTTAATCATTGCTCCTTTTAATATGCTCTGTAGAAATCTACATCGTTGCTGTAATCTTCGTATACGATATGGCAGTGGGTCACCCAGTAGTAAGTGCCGTCTTCACGGCTGATGGGTTCTTTGCCCATTTCGATATGCAGGGGCGAACCCGTTTTTGTTCCGGACGGATAAAGATCCATTAAGAACCAGTATTTGCCGGGATGCGGCTGTTTGAAATAGTCTTTAGGATATGACGTGAAGAAGATGCTATGTCCGCCGTATTTACTCAGATCGACATGATCCGGATTGAGTTCCATCATAACGGAAATGCTCGCCGGATTTTTCGTGATGTGTAACATATAGTCTCCGTAATATTCCGAACCGTTGATGCTTCCGTAGTCACCTATAGCCGAGCCGGTATAATCTCTTGTCTTGTCGATATTATACGGATCCCAGTCAGATGTATAATCTATAAATGACTCTTCTGATGTCTCTCCGTCTGACTGTTCTTTTGATGACTGTGTTTTGGATGTTTCAGTCTGAGAATTTTCTTCTTTGCTTGTTTCTGATGTTTCGTTTTCAGAAGAAGATTCTTTGCTTGACTCTTCAGGATCTTCGATTTTCTTCATGATAATATTCAGCTGTTTTGAGTACATGTCATAGTCTACTCTTTGCAGAACATATGTTTTGTTGTCTATCGTTATAGTTATCTGCTCATCTTCGAGGATATAACTGTTATCAACGCTGCTGTGTGTTCTGCACTGAAGGGAACCTTCATCATTTACGAAACCTTCGTGTTGCTTTTCGTTCTGTGCGCTTACGAATCTGAACTCGCCTTTTTCGGCTTTGAAAGCTGATTCGGTTATATCATCGTAAGCGTAATATTCTGAGTCTTTTGTCAGCCTTTTTTCTTCTGATGTTTCTGTTACTGATTCAGAAGAGCTTGATCGACTTTGCTCTTCTGAAGCTTCTGTGATCGTTACATCACCTGGATTGCTGTGCTCCTTTTGATTTTCGGATGAACAAGCTGAGGCTGATATGGTCAGGATCAACGCCATAAATAATGGGAATATTTTTTTCAAGTTATACACCCTCCCTTTTTATAAAAAAACTAAACATCTGAAATAAAAACCTCCTCTTTGAATAATCTCTACTACATTCACCAATAAAACTATCATAATAATTACATTGTACTCAATATATTGGGTATAGTCAAGAGATTGAGTATGATATTCTTATAAACGGTGAAGTAATATATGATTTCGTATAAGCCATTTTATGATACGCTAATAAAGAGGAATGTTACCGAATATCAGCTAATTTTCAAAGAGGGGATATCTGCAAATACTTTGCACCGGATAAAGAAGGGACTTCCTATTACAACGAAAACACTTGATACTCTTTGCTTCATATTAAATTGTGAAGTTGGGGATATAATCAAGCATGATAAAACGCAGTGAGTTTTCTGTCGTACAAAATTGTACGGCAGTTTTCTTTTATGCCAAATCGAGTAGGAGGAATAATAAGAAATTTGGTAATAAAAAAACAGAGCTCCCATTACAGAAGCCCTGAAATTGTTTGCTTGTTCTCTTTATTTGGTCGCAAATTGGTCGCAAATTCTATAGTCAATACTCTGAAACCCGCATAAATATTGAGTTTATTTGTCCAAACTCTTCATTGTCGGGAGCTTATTTCTGCATATATGTAACGTTTTACAAGTGATTATTTGCCTGTAAAACGGAGTTCTCGTATTGACTGTGATACTATTAACTTTTACTCTTCTTTGTAATTGGTCGTAAATTAGTCGTAAGTTGGTCGTAAGTTTTTAAGCATCGTTTTCCTGTTCTTCTTTCAGTGCGTTGAAGTAATCCTCAAAGTTGATAAGCTCAGACTTTTTCAGTTCCTTCGTAGCGTCTGCGTAAATCTGCAAGGTAGTCTCCGCATCGGCATGACCGAGTATATCCTGCATAGCCTTGATATTTACGCCTGCTTCGCACATCCTTGTTGTAAAGGTATGCC
>JAHKXX010000128.1 GCA_020627425.1 bacterium | reverse complement strand
TATTCTCACATCAAAGCAGCGTCAAGCAGCACCCTGTGTGCTGTGGCGCGGAAGGAGAGGGACAATAAACCCCGCTCGTACGCGTGCCAAGAAGGTAGGCGGTAACACTAACCACAATGCGCGAATTGACCGCGGAGGCACTCCGCTTGACGAGGGGGAGAGGAGGGGGGTATAATTAAAGGAGATGAGAGGTGAGCAGAAGTGGAAATAGTGTGTCCGGGAGGAAAGAATATTCTTAAATATCTGTTGGAGAAGAATGTAACGATAGATACACCGTGCGCCGGTAACGGAAGCTGCGGTAAGTGCAGGATAAAGCTCATAGCAGGAGATTTGCCTGTCACAAAGACGGATAAGGAGCACCTGAGTGAAGAGGAATTGTCAACGGGTATAAGGCTTGCGTGCGCGGCTGTGCCGGATAAACCGGTAAGGATAGAACTAAACGAACTCGGAAATGTAAACGCAGTAACTTTAAATTATAAAAGTGCTGCTTATGATAATGGCGTGTGCGGCATAGCAATAGATATAGGTACGACTACCATAGCGGCGGCATTGACGGAGACTCAAAGCGGTAGGATACTGGATGTGTATTCTGCCGAAAACTCTCAGAGACGATTTGGCGCGGATATTGTTACAAGAATACGGTTTGACTCTCTGAACCACAACGGCGAGCTTACAAATACGCTTCTTGATGATATGGTGAAACTTTTGAACCATTTTGCCGTAAAATATCCGGGTATTAGAAAAAACATCAGAAAAATAGTTATCTCTGCCAATACGACAATGATCCATACACTTCTCGGAAAAAACACCGCTTCTCTGGGAGTCTATCCCTTTGCTGCGCTGACGCTCGGCGGAGAGGAGATGACGCTGAAAACACTTCTGCGCGGAAGGTATTCTGCTATAGATAAAAACACCCCCGTTTACATATTAAAAGGCTTCAGCGCTCACATCGGAGCCGATATAGCAAGCGGCATAACAGCCCTCGGACTGCTTGAGTCCGATAAAACGGCTGTGCTGTGCGACCTTGGTACAAACGCAGAAACGGTACTGGTAAAAAATAAAAGAATATATGCAATCTCCGCCGCAGCGGGCCCGGCGCTGGAGGGTGGAAATATCTCTTGCGGCTGTGCCGGTGTAGACGGCGCAGTGTGCAGCGTAAAAATACAGGACTCTGTGTGTACCGTGAAAACAATAAATAATAAGCCCGTTTGCGGAGTGTGCGGCACCGGGGTCATAGACTGCGCAGCCGAGCTGCTGAAAAACGGGCTTGTCGATAAGACCGGCAGACTTCACGACAGATATTTTATAAAGGGCTATCCCCTGACAAGATACACCGACGGACGGATACTGTACTTTACTCAGGACGATATACGGCAGCTGCAGCTTGCAAAGAGCGCCGTTGCCTCGGGAATAGAAATACTGCTGAAAAGAACGGATACCTCGCCAGAGGATATAGACTGTATGTATATAGCAGGGGGCTTTGGCTACTATCTGAATACAGACAGTGCGGCGGCTGTGGGACTTTTGCCGCGAGAGCTTTGCAAAAAGGCACGGCTTGTCGGCAATACATCGCTTATGGGAGCGGTAAAGCTGTGCAGAGAGAGGGATAATACAGATATGTATAACAGCTTTACCGAAATAATGCTGTCAAATGATGAGGATTTTAACAGCAGCTTTATAGAGAATATCAATTTTACGGAGGAATGACTATGAAAAGAGAGGATTTCAGAAGCCTGACAGAAAGCGGCATAGTTCTTTTGGACGGAGCGACGGGTACCAATTTGCAAAAATACGGTATGCCCTCCGGAGTCTGCCCCGAGCAGTGGATACTCGATCACCCCGACGCCATAACAGAGCTGCAAAGAAAATTCGTATCTGCAGGAACGCAGATACTGCTTGCGCCGACCTTCACCGCGAACAGAATAAAGCTTTCCGAGTACGGTCTTGAAAACGACCTCATAGATATGAACCGTCAGCTTATAGAGCTATCAAAAAAAGCCGCAGATAATAAAGCCTATGTCGCAGCCGATATTACCATGACAGGAAAACAGCTGTACCCTATGGGTACTATGACATTTGAAGAGCTTGTCGATATTTATAAAGAACAGGCTGCTGCCGCGCTCGATGCCGGTGCAGACCTTTTCGCGGTAGAAACTATGATGTCGCTGCAGGAGACAAGGGCTGCGATAATAGCCATCAGAGAGGTATGCGACCTTCCTATAATGGCAACGCTTACGTTCGAGTCTGACGGAAGGACCCTGTTCGGTACGCCACCGGAATGCGTTCCCGTTGTATTGGAGGGACTGGGTGCGGACGCTGTCGGCATAAACTGCGGCACGGAACCCGATATGATGAGGGATCTTATAAAAAGAATGTACGAATATTCACGCATACCGATAATAGCAAAGCCCAACGCAGGAATGCCGGAGCTTGAAAACGGAAAGACAATATACAGAATGACTCCGGAGGAGTTCGCAAGTGCATGCTCTTCTCTCTGTGACTGTGGTGCGGCTATAGTCGGCGGCTGCTGCGGGACCACGCCGGAGCATATCGCCTCGCTGAGAAAAGCTGTTGAAGGCAAAACAAAAAAGCCCGTCCTGAAAGAGAAGCGCCGTGTAATATCAAGTGAACGAAAAATATACGAAATATCCGACGGTACCTTCAATGTGATAGGCGAGCGCATAAACCCCACCGGCAAAAAGGCTTTGCAGGCAGAGCTGCGCGAGGGCAAAATGAATATAGTACGCTCCTTTGCTCAGGATCAGGAAAAAGCAGGAGCTGCCATACTTGATATAAACGTAGGCACAAACGGCATTGACGAAAAACAGACTATGCTGAACGTAATAACAGAGGTAAGCGAGGTATCAAGCCTTCCGCTGTGTATAGACAGCAGCTATCCCGAGGTCATAGAAGCAGCCCTCAGAATATACCCCGGACGTGCGCTGATAAATTCCATCTCCTTTGAGAGCGAAAAGCTGTCAAGGCTGCTGCCTGTTGCAAAAAAATACGGGGCTATGTTCATATTCCTCCCTGTTTCGGACGAGGGCATACCCTCCGATATAAAAGTAAAGCACGGCATAATAGAGCAGGCTCTTATCTGCGCCGAGCAGGCAGGACTTGACAGACAGGATATAGTAGTAGACGCCCTTGTGGGTACTGTGGGTGCTGACAGGGAGTCGGCACTGAAATGTATAAGTACATGGAAATTCTGCCAGAAGCGCGGTCTTGCCACTGTCTGCGGACTTTCCAATATTTCCTTCGGCTTGCCCGAGAGAAGCTTTGTGAATGCAGCCTTCCTCGTTATGGGTATTTCAAACGGACTCAACCTTGCAATAGCCAATCCGTCTCAGGAGCTTCTTATGAACAGCGCCGCTGCGGCGTCAATGCTTATGGCATATGAAAACAGCGACATCGGCTATATAAAACGAATGGAGGGCTATAGAGAGAGGGTCGCTTCATTACAGCCTGTAAGCACTCCCTCCGCCGCGTCGGTGGGCAATACAAAAAAAGAACCGGACCCCGAGGACAAGGGCAGGCTTTATAAAGCCGTCATTGACGGGGACAAGGCAAATATCACCGAGCTTACAAAGGAGGAGCTTGATAAGGGCGCTGCGCCCTCCGATTTGATAAACGGACAGCTTATTCCGGCTATAAACAAGGTGGGGGAGTATTTTAACGAAAAGCGTTACTTCCTGCCGCAGCTGATAGCGAGTGCCGGCACAATGGAGAAGTCGATAGAATACCTTACTCCTTTGCTGACGGATAACGGAGACGACAGCAAAAAGGAAACCATAATAATCGCCACCGTACAGGGAGACGTACACGATATAGGAAAAAACCTTGTTGCACTGATGCTGAGAAACTACGGCTATAACGTGATAGATCTGGGCAAGGACGTGCCTGCCGATACCATAATCGACGCGGCAATAGAAAACGATGCTGCCGTTGTAGCGCTGTCGGCTCTTATGACTACTACAATGATGAATATGAAGGACGTTGTCACAGAGGCAAAAAACAAGGGCTACGGCGGAAAAATAATAATAGGCGGAGCCTGTGTAACAGAGAGCTTTGCAAAGGAAATAGGCGCAGACGGATATTCCGGGGACGCTGCCGACTGTGTGGCTCTGGTAAAAAAGCTTCTTGCATAGCGGAATCAGGAATTTAAAGAGTGTGGAATGTGGAGTGTGGAATTTGGAACATCACATTATACTCGCTGTACTGATTTTTTAAAGACAATGAGCAGAGACGAGAAATATACTTATCTCCACCTTAAAATAGCGTCAAGTGCCGCCCTGTGCGGTACCCCAAGGGCACTTCCTTCGGGCGCACGGCGCGGAAAAAGAGGGACGATAAACCAATCCCGACCGCGTGCCAGCAAAGCAGGCGGCAACACCAAGTCGAGTGCGCGAATTGACCGCCCGGGCACCGGGCGCCGGCAAAGTTATTGTTGAAATGAAATAACATAAATGTTATAATGTGAACGTATACAATTTATTTACAACAAAGGAGGAAAACCTATGAAAAAAGCAATAAGCGCCGCTCTTGCAGCAGCACTGCTTGCAGGTATGGCAACGGCTGTCCCGACAGTGAGTGCCGCCGGCGCCGACATCTCGTTCGACACCGAAAAGACCTTGTATGCCCACGCCGTGTCAGGCTCCGGGGATACTGAGGGCTGGACAGCTATGCAGAAGCTGCACGACGACGATCTGAACGTCAGCAGCGACAAAAACACCTACTTTTTCCTGCCTTCATCGGCAGACGAGTCTAAGGTAGAAATATATAACGCTACCGACAGCTCCGTAAAGGTAGGAGACACCACTATCCCCTCGAAACAGAGCGCAAGCGTCAACTACAGCACAGATACAGCCTATGATACCGTAGTAAACGGCAGCAGCCTTAAGCTGTACTTTATGCGCTCTTCTGCCGAGGCTGCGATATTTGTCAACAATACCGACGCCGACGGAAACGGCACCGACCTTCTGGACTACATAAACCGCGACAAGTCCTTATCCGCAAAAGCGACCGGAGCTATAATAGACAAGGACGGCAATATCGACAATACACCCATCAAGAAGATAAAGGGCAGAGGAAATACCACATGGGATAAAAGCAAAAAGCCGTATAACATTACCTATGATTCAAAGGTATCTATAGCCGGAATGTCCGAGGGCAAAAAATATTCTCTCCTGGCAAATTATCAGGACGATTCTTTGTCAAGAAACAGAGTGCTCTATGATATGTCCGACGCAGTAGGTATGCCCTATGCATCTGATTCAAGATATGTTGACTTTTATGTCAACGGCTACTACTGGGGCTCCTATCAGATGGCTCAGAAGGTAGAGGCAGGCAAAAACGACCTTGTAAATGATATAGACGACTCCGCATATATCAATGAGGACGGCACAATAAACGACGATTTCCCCTTTGTGTGTGAGGTAGACCCAGGCGCACAGGACGGCAAGGACAACTATGTAAACTGTGACGGCGGACTGAAGATAACCATAAAGTCTCCAGAGCTGGAGGAGGGCGACCCCGGATATAAAGAGGTGCGCGAATATGTAAAGAGCCAGTTCAACTACTTCTACAATGCATGCAAGGACAGCAAGGGAGAAAAGCTTGAAAAGGCAGCAGATATAGACTCTCTTACAAAGTTGTATCTTATCAACGAGCTTGGCAAAAACTGGGATTCCGGTGTTTCGAGTCTGTTCTTTACCTATAAGCAGGATGAAAACGGAGTATATAAGTTCTTCGGCTCTCCCGTATGGGACTACGACAACTCCCTGGGTAACTGCGTGGGTATCGGCTGGGATCTTAGTAACTTCGGAGTAAACGACTACGAGGAGTACACCGGCTGGTGGTGCAAATACAAGGGCAGAAGCAAGGGTGCATTATCGAGCAACAATATAATGAACCTTATCGCAAATAATGACGTAATACTCGCTGCGGCTCCCGAGATATGGTTCGAGGACTTTGTTCCCGCAATACAGCATTTCAGCGGTGAAAAAACAAACGACAGCATAAACGCCGAGCTTTATACAAAGAGCGGGTACTATTCTCTCATTAAGGGCAGCGCCGAGATGAACTACAAGAGCGGCTGGCTGCTGGATACAGGCGACTGGATATGCGATCATTCAAACCTTAAAACAGCAAGCTTTGACTATAACACAAAGAAATATACGGTAAGCTCCTCCACAACTAAATACCCGTCTACCTTTGACGGAATGTATAACTATATGACCGACTGGCTGGAGAGCCGCGCAGCGTGGCTTTCGGATCAGATGAAGGACGGTTATACAGAGCCCCCAAAGCCCCAGCCTATAGACGGAGATGACGACCTTGTCGTTCTCGGAGACTCTATTGCCACGGGCTATGGACTTGACGGTTATGAATCCGGCAACAATACCAGTGCAAAGGACAGCTTTGCAAATATTATCTCAAGCGGCAGATCATCATACAACAACTTTGCTATGGACGGACTTACCGCTGAGGGTTTTCTGTCTTATTACAATAGCGGTGATTCTTTTGTAGAAGGTTCTCTGAAGAATGCCGAAAAGATAGTTGTTTCCATCGGAGGAAACGACGTTATCGACCTCTTGTTCTCTGAGATACCTGTGTTTATAGAGGAGAATAAGGCTGATATAGAGGCTCTCGGTGTAACTGTCCAGAACGACACACCTATGGGTTATATCTATACCTATAATACTCTGGCAATTGTAGACAAATCGGGAACGGTGACCTCGAAATTCGGTGAATCACAAAACAGTAAGTATAAAACCGCAATTGCAAATGAACAAGCTAAAATAGCTGAGATCATTGCTGAATTGGATAAAGCAAATCCCGACGCCGAAAAATACTATCTGACAGTTTTTAACCCGTTCAGCGGAGCCAGGGGTTGGGAAGGTATTGCTGCACTTGTTGACAGTACTCTGGAGTACGTCAACGAGAGTATAAAAACCTCCGTTTCCGAAAGCAGCGGCAAATCAGAATTTGTTGAAGTTGCAGAGGCTTTTGACAAGAAGAGCGAGCAGTATACAAATATCATGAATTGGGATATTCACCCCAACAAAGACGGTCACAAGCTGATAAGCGAGCTTCTGACGAAGGCTTTTGCAGGAGATGAGCCTGTTATAGTTCCCGGCGACGTTACGGGCGACGGCATAGCAGATATAGCGGACGCTCTGAAAATAGCGCGATATGACGCAAAGCTCGACACCTTTACTCCCGAGCAGCAAAAGGCAGCGGACGTAAACGGTGACGGCAGCGCAGACATAGCGGATTCACTTTTAGTAGCAAGAAAAGACGCAAAACTAATTTGAATGTACAATATAGCGGCGGCATAAAGCTGCCGCTGTATTTTTTATACAATACACGGGAAACAGAAAAACAAGGCTTGTACGCGTGCCGAGAAAATGTCGAGTACAACCAACCCGAATGCGTGAATTAACAGCAAAGACATTCTGCCAGCACGAGCGGCACCCTGAGTGCCGCGACGCGGACAGTACCGTACAATAAACCAAAATTGTACGCGTGCCAACAAAGTAGGCGGTAACAAAAGCTACAGTGCGCGAATTGACCACGGAGGCACTCCGAAAATAAATACAAATAAATACACGAAATTTGTACGCGAATATAATATCATTGTTCTATAAAAGAAATAAAAAATGGCAAAAATATTATAAACTATATCTTAGGAAATAGTGCATTTTTGCAGTCGGCACTAATTTTTTAACAGAAAGAGGGATATTAATGACAAAGCTGAAAAACGGCGCACGCAGAGTATTGTCGGGCGTTTTGTCGGCACTTCTTGTATCGTCGGCGTTTGCGTCCTTTGCGTCGCTGAATGTCGGTGCGGTAAGCTACTCCGAAATGTCGGCGCTCGATCAGTATGCCTACAGCGGAGACGATCTGGGTGTTACCTACAGCGCGTCCTCGTCTACCTTTAAGGTATGGGCGCCAACTGCGTCAAAGGTACAGCTGAAGCGCTATAAGACAGGCTCCGACAGCGAGTCGGGCGCAGGCGTTATCGAAACCAAGGATATGACGAAGCAGTCACAGGGTATCTGGTCCGTGACGGTTTCCGGAGATCTGAAAAACACCTACTATACTTACCTCGTTACGGTAAACGGCACCACCAAGGAGACTGTTGACATCTATGCGCGCTCTACAGGTGTTAACGGCAAGAGAGGTATGGTAGTAGACCTTGACTCTACCGACCCCGTTGGCTGGGAAAACGACAAAAGAGTAGACTGCCCCAATCAGACCGACTCCATTATCTGGGAGGCACATGTCAGAGACTTCTCCGCTTCCTCCGACTCGGGTATGAAGAATAAGGGCAAATATCTTGCCTTTACGGAAACAGGTACTACCGTAAACTCCGACGGCGTACACCCGACGGGTATAGACTATCTGGAGGATCTGGGAGTAACCCATGTACACCTTCTGCCGGTTTATGACTATGGTTCCGTAGACGAGACTATGCTCTCGACAGATCAGTTCAACTGGGGCTACGACCCTATGAACTATAACACCCCCGAAGGCTCTTATTCTACCGACCCCTATAAGGGCGAGGTAAGGGTAAACGAGTTCAAGCAGATGGTTCAGGCACTGCATAATAAAAACATAGGCGTAGTAATGGACGTTGTTTATAACCATACCTATGCAGGCTCGTCGGGTATAAACGACTGGTTCGACTATACCGTACCGGGCTACTACTATCGCCAGAAGGCAGACGGCAGCCTGTCCAACGGCTCCGGCTGCGGCAACGAGACCGCCAGCGACCGCGCTATGTATCAGAAGTATATGATAGATTCCGTTGTATACTGGGCTACCGAGTATCACCTTGACGGCTTCCGTTTTGACCTGATGGGTATACACGATGTCGATACAATGAACAAGATAAGGGCGGCTCTTGATAAGATAGATCCCGATATACTTATCTACGGCGAGCCGTGGACGGCAGAGGCTTCTCCGTGTCCCAAGGCGACTGCTGTTCAGTCGAATATGGGTCTTGTCTCCGAAGAGGTAGCGGCGTTTAACGATAAGATAAGAGACGCCATAAAGGGAAGCTGCTTTAACGCGGCGGACAAGGGATTTATACAGGGCGCAGGCTATGAGGAGGCGCTAAAGGGCGGTATTCAGGCAAGCTCTACCACTATGTCCGGCGACGACAAATGGTCAAAGCAGCCCTCACAGACCGTTACATATACCTCTGCCCACGATAACTTTACACTTTACGACAAGCTTGTAAAATCCGTAAAAGGCTCGGGCTACGGCGTCAGATATGACGACCTTGTCGCTATGAACAAGCTTGCAGGCGGTATAATACTCACATCTCAGGGTATGTCCTTCTGGCAGGCAGGCGAGGAGTTTGCGCGCTCAAAGCAGGGCGACGGCAACAGCTATAAATCCTCTACAGCTATAAACCAGCTGAAATGGCAGAACACAATAGACTACAGTGACATAACCTCGTACTACAAGGGACTTATACAGATCAGAAAGGCATACGCTCCCTTCAGAGACCCGACAAATACCAGCAACAATACAATATATTTCTCATGGGGCGACACCTTCCCCTCAAACGTAGTGGCATTTACTATGTATAACAAGCTCGGCACAGGCGGCTGGAACTTCGCGGCAGTTATACACAATGCAAACAGCTATTCTCAGACAGTAAAGCTTATGACCTATGACGGAGTTACCCTGCCCTCCAGCTGGGTAATAGTTGCCAACGGCACAAGCGCAGGTATCACC
>JAHKXX010000127.1 GCA_020627425.1 bacterium | reverse complement strand
TGTTCCGCAGATAGAGGTTACCTTTGATATAGACGCCAACGGTATCGTTAACGTATCCGCAAAGGATCTCGGTACAGGCAAGGAGCAGCATATAACAATAACCTCCAATACCAATATGAGCAAGGACGATATAGAGAAGGCTATCCACGATGCAGAGCAGTATGCTGCAGAGGATAAGAAGCGCCGTGAAGAGGTAGACAAGAAGAACGACGCCGAGAACCTGGTATATGCAGTAGAAAAGCTCCTCTCCGAGAACGGCGAGCACATTTCCTCCGAGGATAAGGATAACCTCAACAGCAAGGTAGCAGCAGTGAAGTCCGCTCTTGCACAGAATAATCTTGATATGATACAGTCTGCTAAGGACGAGCTTCAGAAGGCAATGTACGCAGTATCGGAAAAGCTCTATCAGGATGCAGCAGCTCAGGGCGCAGCAGCTCAGCAGGCTCCAGAGCAGAGCGACAACGGCGTATATAACGCAGACTTCAAGGACGTTGACGACAACAACTAAGATATAGCCGTATATTGCGGCTTGATACCGTACCCGTATCGCAGCAGAGCATATCTGCCGCGATACCCGGACGGTTTGTATTACTGACTACCCTATAGCAGCATAAAACTCACAGTCGGCTGTAGGGTATGCGGATATAGTTAAGGCAGGCGCGCAGACATCCCGGCGGCGCGCAGACATTGGGGTGAGGTTTTTGGCAGATAAAAGAGATTATTATGAAGTGCTCGGAGTTAAGAAGGGTGCCTCTGACGACGAGATAAAAAAGGCGTTTCGTCAGCAGGCGAAAAAATATCACCCTGATCTTAACCCCGGTAACAAAGAAGCAGAAGCCAAGTTTAAAGAGGTAAACGAGGCTTACGAGGTACTGTCGAACAAGGAAAAACGCCAGCGTTATGACCAGTTCGGCTTTGCAGGCGTAGACCCGAATTTCGGCGCAGGTTCTACAGCTTACGGCGGAGGCAACCCCTTTGGACAGGATATAGATATAGGCGATATATTCAACTCTTTCTTCGGCGGCTTTGGAGGACGCTCGGCGCGAAATCAGAATGCGCCCCGGCGCGGCTCTGACGTAGAGGTGTCTGTAACTATCTCTTTTGAGGAGGCTGCCAAGGGCTGTAAGAAAGAAGTAACATATCAGAACGTGGAGACCTGTAAAGGCTGCGGAGGAACCGGAGCGTCAGAGGGTACGCATCTGAAAACCTGCCCCGTCTGCAGCGGCAGCGGTCAGGTACAGACGCAAAAGCGTACTCCCTTTGGTGTTGTTCAGACATCACAGCCGTGCGACAAGTGCCGCGGCAAGGGAAAGATAATAGAAAAGCCCTGTCCAAAATGCTCGGGTGCCGGCAGAATACGCTCCTCACGTTCGGTAACAGTCACTGTTCCGGCAGGCATCAGCCAGGATCAGATACTTAATATAGGCGGTCACGGCAACAGCGGCTATAACGGAGGTCCATCGGGCGATCTGCACGTTTATGTAAACGTCCGTAAGCACGATATTTTCGAACGTAAGGGCGACGACGTGTGGTGCGAGATACCGCTTACATTTTCACAGGCAGCTCTCGGCAACGAGGTCACTGTACCTACTCTTGACGGAAAGGCGTCCTATATGGTACACGCGGGTACCCAGCCCGGCGATATATTCAAGCTGAAGGGAAAGGGCATACAGCACCTTAATTCCCGCGGCAGGGGCGACCAGTATGTAAGGGTGACTATCGAGGTTCCGAGAAATCTGACGGCAGAACAGAAGAAGATACTTCATCAGTTTGACAATACATGTACAGCCTCTAACTATCAGAAGCGCAGCAGCTTCTTTGACAAGGTAAAAAAGATATTCAAGGACTGAACATTATTCCCCGTACCGTTTGGTACGGGGTTTTTTGCGGAGTGCCTCCGCTGTCGATTCGCGCACTGTAGTTAATGTTACCGCCTACCTTCTTGGCACGCGTACGAGCGGGTTTATTATACCTCTCTGTCCGCGTCACGCCGCTCAGGGCGGCGCTCGTGCTGTTTAGGAGCAGAGTCAAATATTTTGTCCACTCTACTTATTTGTCAGCGTACAATTGCACATTGCACATTGCACATTGCTAATTGCTAATTGCGACCCTTAATTTTCCATTTAATATGATTTTACACTTAGTGTGCCGTAGGCTTTGAGGTTTACCAAATCATCTGGATCTTAGCACAAAGATAGCTTTTTGTAGCACATATATTAACTTGACAAGGTATTTTTACTATGTTATCATTGCAAATGTCGGAACAGAAATTATTATAATATTAATAAAAGCTACTATTGTATTATTAACGATATAATGATGTTAAAACCTAAACGGAAAGGGAGAAGCACAATGCTGCTGGACAGATTTTTACCCCGTATCGAGTTTGATTCCTATGAGGATTTCAAGAAGAATTACAGAGTCAACGTACCCGATGACTTTAATTTCGGCTTTGATATTGTGGACGAGTGGGCAAGGCAGGACGAGAATAAAAAGGCTCTTGTCTGGTGTGACGACCACGACAACGAAAAGATATTCACCTTTAAGGATATAAGCCTGCTGTCAAACAAGGCTGCAAATTATTTTAAGAGCATAGGTATTAAAAAGGGCGACGTTGTAATGCTTATAATGCGCCGCCGCTGGGAATACTGGGTAACGGCAGTAGCACTGCACAAGCTTGGTGCGGTGGTTATCCCTGCTACGCTTCAGCTGACTAAGAAGGATATAGTATACCGCGCAAACGCGTCTGTTGCCCGTGCAATAGTCTGTGTAAATGACGACTTCGTTATAGGACAGGTAGAGCAGGCTCTGCCCGAGTCTCCGACCATACATCATCATATCGTAGTCGGCACAAAGCGCGAGGGCTGGGACTTCTTTGAGGAAGAGATAGAAAAGTACCCGGATGTTTTTCCCCGTCCTACAGGCGATGAAGCTACGACCAAGGACGATGTTATGCTTGTTTATTTCACAAGCGGTACCACCGGCAACCCCAAAATGGTACAGCACGCTTTCTCCTATCCGCTGGGACATATAGTTACCGCGAAATACTGGCAGCAGGTACAGGAGGACAAGCTGCATATGAGCGTTACCGACTCCGGCTGGGCAAAGTTCGGCTGGGGCAAGATATACGGTCAGTGGGTCTGCGGAGCTGTAGTATTTGCCTATGATATGGACAAGTTTGTACCGAAAAACCTTCTGCAAAAAATGCAGGACTATAAACTTACTACCTTCTGCGCGCCTCCTACGATGTACCGTTTTATGCTGCTCGAGGATGTAGCAAGCTATGACCTTTCATCCATACAGCACTGGTGTACAGCCGGCGAACCGCTGAATGCAGAGGTAAACAACAAATGGTACAGGCTGACAGGACACAATATATATCAGGGCTTCGGTCAGAGCGAAGGCTCTGTTCTGCTTGCTGATTTTCAGTGGGATCCGATAAAGATAGGCTCTACCGGAAAGGCATCGCCTCTGTATGATATAAGGCTTCTTGATAAAGAAGGCAACGAGGTAAAGCAGGGCGAGGAAGGCTCTATATGCGTCTGGGACGTAAAGAACAACCCTCCCACGGGACTGTTTACCGGCTATTACCTGAACAAGGAGATGACCGACGAGCTGCTCCTCGGCAGATATTATGATACCTGCGATATGGCTTGGATAGACAGCGAGGGCTATTACTGGTTTGTCGGACGAAATGATGATGTTATCAAATGCTCCGGCTATCGTATAGGACCCTTCGAGGTAGAGAGTGCTCTTGTCGCACACGACGCCGTAGTCGAGTGTGCTATCACGGGTGTTCCCGATCCTGTGCGCGGTCAGGTGGTAAAGGCTACCATCGTGCTCAAAAAGGGCTATGAGCCGAGTGATGAGCTGAAAAAAGAGCTTCAGAATCATGTAAAGAGAACAACGGCCCCCTACAAATATCCGCGTGTGATCGAGTTTGTAGACGAGCTGCCGAAAACCGTCGGCGGCAAGATAAAACGTGCTCTTATACGTCATACCGATGAGCAAGCCGTCAAGGTACGCGACGCAGAGTAACCGATCACTTACAAAACAATACTGTCGGGCTATGCCCGATTGATCCCCGAAAATTGCGCTTTGGCAGTTTTCGGGGATTTTTTTCAAAAAAATGCAGGGCTATATCGCAATTATAACACAAAGTAATTATAAGTAATGGCAAAGTAATGATCATAACGGCTTGTAATTTTTCTCGTTTTAAAGTATAATAGAGTAGAGTATTATCCTTTAACAGGTTTTAAAAAATAAAGGCGTTACCCACAGGATACCGAAACAGATTCCGTAGTCTGTTGATGTCGTACTTCCTGTGCGGTATTGTACAAGTTGTTAATAAGCTTAATTAAGTTTAAAACAGACTCTTACAGGAGGCAAAAAGATGAAAAAAATTACAGCAATTATTGCGGCTGCGCTTATAGCCTTCAGTCTTTCGACGACTGCCTTTGCCGAGAATGAAAGCAGTACGGCTGGGGAGACCGCGTCTTCTGCGGTACAAGGCGAACAGTCGCCCGATGAGGAAGGCAATAAAACGGAAGGCTCAGTTTCCGACAACTCCGAAAACAGCTCTGAGTCAGAAAAAAATGACAGCAGCAATGACAGCAAAAGCAGCAAGGAAGAAAGCACAAAGGAAGAAAGCAAAACAGATCCGAAGAACTTCAAGTATAAAGAATACAAGCTTGATATGGCGGATATGACAATATCCCTGCCGGAGGAGCTGTATGTTATCACAAGGGATAGTAAGGAAAACGATCCTGCACTGAAGGCGTGCAAGCTGACAAGGGAGGATATGCTTGAAAGCTTTGAGGCTTCCGACACATATATAAAGGCTGTTGCGAAGGATTTTTCCTATGATATTACCGTTCAGGCAACCGAAAACAACAGCACAAAGGAAATAAGCAGTCTTTCGATACTTACCGAGGACGAGATGCAAAAGCTCATAGACGATCTTCTCGCTCAGAATATCTATAAAAGCTGCTCAAAGAACACCTTTAACGATGTGCTTTTTCTTACCCTCGGCACAGAGTACAACTCCGAGAATACAAAGATCGTCGGTATACAGGAGTATACCATCATAAACGGTACAAAGGTAGTCATTACAATGCAGTCCTATACGGGTGAGCCGGGTAATGATCAGAGGGCATTGTTAAACACTGTCATGAACAGTGTTAAATTTGCTGGCGTACAGCCGGTGTCCGCAGAGTCGTCACAGACAGATCTCAGCGTCAGCAGCGGAAAGCTTGATATAAGATACATATATCTTATTATTGCCGCTTCGATTTCCATAATCTTTCTTGCGGCAATAATTATTACCGCGATGAAGTACAGCCAATTTAGGAAAAAGGCGGCTGGGGAAAAAGCCGAAAAAGATAAAGAACCCGATATAAAAAAGGAAGCCTTTGAAAAAAAGGATAAAAAGGAGATCCCGAAAAGCTTCGAGGATATAAGCTCCAATTCGGAGGATGATGCCCCATCAGACGAAAACAAGGACTCTGAAGAAACAGCTACAGACACTGTCCCCGAAGAGACAACAGAAGAATCAGAAATAAACGAAAACAAGGACTCTGAAGAAAC
>JAHKXX010000126.1 GCA_020627425.1 bacterium | reverse complement strand
CAAACCATTGAAAAGCTATATAGAATGCGGGCTGACGGTCAATCGTTCACGTTTGGAGACCGCTGCTCTACCAACTGAGCTATACCCCTGTATATGTGTTAAATTGTTTTCGCTGCAAGTTTTTTGCCTGCGAGAAGTAGAACCGCAGAACAAATCCGCAAAAGCGGATTTGCGTTTCATTCAATGAATTGAATGAAACTAAGCCTTATGGCTTAATGCTTGTTAATAGCAAGCTATGAATACCACAAACGTACACCAAAAGTCAAGATTTTTTGAAAAATAGTGGTGTCCTTTCGTCAAGTTTTTTGAACGCTCATAAATTGTCGAATGCTTTAACGGCACAAGGAAAAACTCCTCTCGAATGCCGAGAGGAGTTAAAGTATGTTTATGGAGCTTCCATAACATTGACAGCAGTCCATTCATCGCCGTATTTAACAAGGGTGATGCGTGATTCTATATCACTACTTCCAAATGATAATTCGCCGTTTTTTCCATAACCATATTGACTGTATTTTATCCAGAGATATCCTGTGTCATGATAAAGTTTTGCGGTTAGAAAAGTGACATTTGCTTCTACTACTTTCGCTTCATCGATATCCGAAGAATAGGCGGGGGTATATCTTGCTAATTCTCCAAATTTTTTTTTGGCATTTTTTTCGTTTCCCGTAAATTTTAATGCTTTCTCAACTTTTTTTATTATGGGTTGGAGTACTTGCCTGCTGCCGGGGGAGGAGCCTTCATTTAATTCGGAATAAATCTCTTTGCCGTAATATTCTTCAATACAATTGGTTGCCATTGGACTGTTAGAATAAACTATATGCCAGACAAATCCTAAAATGAATGTGAAAACTATAAGTAAAAAAGCTGTAATTACGCGCTTTATAATTTTATGCTTTCGTTGTCTGTTAAGACTTTCGGTTATTTTTTTTTCGGTTTCTTCGCTCTGTGAATTTGTTTTTATCTTTTCTTTTGCCAAGTTGAGATAGTTTTGACATTCGGTACATTCTTTACAGTGCTTTTCAATTAATTCAGAGCTTTCTCTGCTAGAAAGATTATCAATATAAAGAGGAATTAAGTCTTGTACAATTGTGCAATTTTTATTTGTCATTCCCATCCATCCTTTCTTTCAATTTGATTTTTGCGCGGTAGTAGGTGACTCGTGCCCAAGTTTCATTTCTATCAAAAATCTGTGAAATCTCTTTAAAAGATAATTCTGCAAATGTTTTTAAAACAAATACTTCCTTATATGGTTCGTTTAACGTATGCAAATGTTTGTGTATAAGCAGCGCAAGGTCTTTATCGATAATTATTTCCTCAATATCATTATCGGTATAAATGTTTTCAAGCTTTGCTTCACTATCTATTCGTTTGTGTTTATTGTAGAATTTAAAATATTCATTACGAGCAATTCGGCAAAGCCATGCGGACGGTTTTTCTTCGTCTTTATATAGCTTGTAATTTTCAAGTGCTTTCAAAAAAGTCTGTGCTGTTAATTCCTCAGCAACACTTTCGTTTTTGCTAAGATTAATAAGGTACCCATAAACAATTTTGTAATTTGCTTTATACATTTTCTCAAAGGACACATAATCACCTCCTCACATATATAATCATAAAAAAGCAATTTGGTTACAAATTATTTTATCACTTGTAAATATGTTTTTCAACACAATGGCAAGAGCTTGTATCGTTGCGAATCTCGGGGCTTTGTTGCAATTGGGCTGTGCGGGTGAAAATAGAAAAACTGCTGTGCAGGTTATACAAAATACACCCCGAAAATTTGTGCAAAAATACACGTGAAAAATCGGGCGTATCGTCCGTTTGGTTGATGTAAAATTTTAAAATGTATGCTATTATAATTCTATCTATGTTTATCTTAAACGCGGAGGTAAGCGCCGCATATGAAAAGGATATTAATATCGGTTGTGTGTTTACTTGCATCACTTATTTTGCTTTATAGGAAACTGCTTTGAAATGTGCAATATAATAAATATGGCAGATTTACTGATAATTGTAATATCAGAAGCTCCTATAAAGCAAAAAAAGTTTATATTCTCCGCTCAGTTTGCTGCTGCGCAGCAACGAGCTGAGGTGTTGTCCAAAACTTGTTTTGGGTAACAACACCCATACACCGGAGATGAGTAGCGAAATGCGCGCAAAGCGTGCCTTTCTTGTTAAGCTGTAACGTAAAGGAGAAAAATAGCGTGGAAACTAAAAATCGCATTACTATAACGGTTATAGATGATGTTAAAGAAGCGGATATTTGGATATTGCCCGATACCGCCGCAAATAAAAAGACGTCCGTCTGGGGTAAGGCTACCGCTTCACACGTTGCACTCGGCGAAAGCCGTCGTGTCCCGCTATGCGAACCGGGTGATGATGGAAAATATATTCTTAGAATGATTGACAGCGACAGCTTTTACTATTCCGCAAACGGAATAGAGCTCCAAGCAGGGTGGACTTTGCGGATAAAAGAGAAAGGCTCAGGCGCGGTTACCTCCGAGGTGTCGGACGAAAACGGATTATTAAAGAATACTTATGATGTTTTTTCGGCAAGACTGTAAAAAGGTGTTTGTATGTTTATTAAAGAAAAGATTAACTCGTTTGAAAAGATTACTCTCTCGTTAAGCGGAATGAGAATCAGGGAAGAATATGAAATCATTCGTATTGATGACCGCGCACAGTTGAGCCGATACACAATTATGTATTCGGACGGCAAGGATAACCGCAGGCTTGAGCAGAGAGTTGACGCGGATTGTGATGAGATTATAGGGATACTCAACAATTGCAATATTCTGAAATGGGATGGCTTCTACGGCAAGAATCCTCCCGGAGTTCTTGACGGAACGATGTTTAATTTTAGCGCAAAGGTCAATGACGGAAAAACGATAAACGCAAGCGGTTCAAACAACTTTCCGAAAAATTATTGGGAATTTCAAAACGCGCTGTATGATATACTTCGGCGTGATGAGGCGGAGTAATGAACGAAGTTAAAGCTACATTAAAGCGCATGGCAGCTTATTTTTTGTTGCTCGCTATTAATATCATTCCATGCGCAAATATTATTTCCGACAGCTTTCCCACGCGGAACCTGTCTACAATATATCTGCTTGCGCTGTGCTCGTGCCTGATTTTGTATTACTCTCACCGGGTAGCGAGCTCGGGCGGACTTTCGGCTTTGACGAAAGCGCTGTCGTGGATGGCTCTGCTGTTGATACTGCTCAGGGGTATTAAGTACAGCGCGTTCGCGCAGGTGGATGTACTCGCAAGGCACGCTTGGTATCTTTACTATGTGCCTATGCTTTTGCTGCCGCTGTTTTTGTTCTATATTTCGCTTTTGGTTTCGTCCGGAAAGGGCTATCACCTTTCGAAAGGCTGGTACTGGACGGCGGCGGTAACGGTTGTTTTTATACTGCTTATTCTTACCAACGACTCGCATCAGTTGGTTTTCTGCTTTAATTCGAATTTTTCGGATTGGAACAACGATTATTCCTACGGTATTCTGTTCTATGTCATATTGGTCTGGCGATACACGCTCTATATTGCGGCTGTGGCGGTTCTGATAATAAAATGCCGCGTTTCCAGCTCAAAAAGAAACGCCTGGATAATTCTTATCCCGTTTTTAATCGGCATGGTCTTGAACCTGCTCCTGATTACAGGTAAAATGCCAAAGCTCAACGGCGCTTATCTTACGGAGCTTCCCGAGGTCATTGTGTTTACGGCGGCTGCGGTTCTAGAATGTTGTATGCAGCTTGGGCTGATTCCGACAAATACGGACTACGGAAAGCTGTTTAATAAATTTTCAATTTCAGCGCAAATTACCGATAAAGGCGGAGTACCCGTCTACACTTCGTCTATGGCAAAGTCACTGACAGCGGAGCAGTACGCTATGCAAAGCGGTTCGCGGACGGACGACCATACCGTTATGCGCAAGATGGCAATCCCCGGCGGCTTCGGATTTTGGCAGGAGGATATGACCGAGCTTGACCGCCTCAATGCTGAACTTAATGAGTCAAAGGAAGAACTTTCTCAGGAAGCGGAGCTTACCCGCCTGCGAAATGAGTTAAAGGAAAAGCAAACAATAACCGAACAGCGCACTAAGGTATATGACGAAATAGCGAAACGCACGGAGCGGCAGTCTCAGGCGATTTCAAAGTTAGCTAAAACAGCTCGGCTGTCGTTGGATTCAGCGGTAAAGGAAAGTTGCCGCAATCAGATTACGCTGCTCGGCGCGTATATAAAACGCTACGCTAATCTTATGCTTCTGTCGCAGGAGAGTGAGGTTTTGGAAATCGGCGAACTGGGACTATCCGTGTCGGAGGTTCTCCGCTATCTGAACTTTTGCGGAACTCCGGGCGAGTTTTTCAACAACGCTGAATGCGAGGTAAGCGCCGAAGCGGCTATCCTCGCGTTTGAAGCGTTTGAAAGACTGCTCGAATTAAACTACGGCAGCCTGCGCGGAGTGTTTGTAAATTTATCCGAGCAGGATGATAAGGTTATGTTTAAGCTTACGCTCGAGAACGCCTCGCGGCTTATTCCGGAGGATGAGTCGCGACACCTTAATCGCTCCGGAGTTATGATTGACGAGAGCGTTGAGGACAACGTTGCGTACATTTGCTTTGCTCTGCCGAAAGGAGGCGAAGCGGTATGACGAGTTTTAATATGCTTTCGGATTTTGCGCGGGCAGTGTTTGCGTTGTGGGGACTTCTGCTCTGCCTGTTAAGTATCGGCAGCGCGGTTCTTTCCGCGGTGAGAAAACGATATGCTTTTATCGCGCTTGCTTTGGTAATTCTTATTCCCTGTTATTTTATGTGGCAGGTGATTTTTGATTTTTCGTTATTTGGAGGTTCTGAAAATACTTCGGACTTAACCCTTTTGATGTGCGGATTCTCTTGGGTTTACTGGATTGCGGCGTTTGTTGTCTTTACGACGGCGGCGGTTCTTCTGCTCGCGTATAACATCCACTCGGACAAAACCTCCGTGACACCGCGTACAATAAAGTTTTATTTGGATAGGGTGCCGTGCGGCATTTGCTGCTTCCGAGAGAGCGGCATGATACTGTTCTCGAATATCTGTATGAATAATCTGTGCATAGATATTACGGGCGGCCAACTGCTTAACGGTAATCAATTCCGCGAAGCTCTTGCTGACGATATACTGAATGTTAACGGAAAAGTCTGGCGGTTTAGCTGCAACGAAATTGACTTAAACGGCGAGCGTTTGCGCGAACTGATTGCGACTGACATTACCGCGGAGTACGCAAAAACCGAAACGCTTGAAAAAGACAAGGAGAGGCTCTCGCGGCTCAACAGCGAGCTTAAAGACTATTATCTCAGCATTGACGACGCGGTAAGGCGTCAGGAAATTTTGCAGGCTAAGATGAATATTCACGACGAAATGAATCGGCTTATGCTCTCCACAGTCGCGGCGGATAAGGACGATATACGCTCGCTTGATCGGATTTTCTCTCTTTGGGAGAGGAACGCTCTGCTTCTGTGTATGGAGTCCGACAAAAAGTCGGTTCAGTATAATACTGATTCTCTGAACTCGCTTTCCGGCGCGCTCGGAATAAAGCTTGTTTGGCGCGGGGAAATGCCTGGGGAGCTTGACGATAATCAGAGGGAGCTGCTTTTCATAACCGCTCAGGAAGCGGTTATCAACGCCGTAAAACACGGCAAATCAAAGAAAATGGAAATATCCTTTCAGAAAACGAGTGAGGTCGTTTCATGCCGCTTTACTAACGACGGCAAAATGCCGACCGGTGAAGTGCGGTTCGAGGGAGGGCTTGCCAATATCGGGAGACTCGCCGAAAAACAGAACGCTTCGCTTTACACGGAAATCGGCGAAAGGTTTACACTGATATTGGAGTTTAAGAATCATTCTATCGGCTGATGTGGTTTTTGGATTTTGAACGTATAATAATAGCAGAAGGAGGCGGTTAAAACGGCTTATAATGTATTGATTGTGGAAGATCAGGATATGCCGCGCGAGCTGTTTGAGATTTATATAAACTCCAGCTCCGGGTTTAATCACCTTCTGTCGGTTACTAACGCCTCAGCCGCACTCTCGGTTTGCCAAAATAACAAGGTCGATTTAATCCTTATGGACGTTATGACGGAGCTCGGCAACAGCGGACTTGTCGCCGCCGAGGAGATAAAGCGAGAGTTTCCGAGCGTCAAAATAATAATTGTTACCTCTATGCCCGAGTATTCGTGGATCGAGCGCGCGAGGAAAATCGGCGTGGATTCCTTCTGGTACAAGGACGGACAGAAGGACAGTATACTAAAGGTTATGGAGCGGACTATGGACGGAGAGCATATCTACCCCGACGAAACTCCGCTGATTCATATCGGCAACTCCACCAACCACGAATTTACCGGGCGTGAGCTTGATATTCTAAAGGAGCTCACCACAGGCGACACAAACGCCGCCATTGCGGAAAGGCTCCATGTTTCGGTTCCTACGGTAAAGAGCCACATCCAGCACCTTATGGAAAAAACAGGCTTCAAGACACGCACCGAGCTCGTCAGCGAGGCGCGCGCTCTCGGAATCGTAATCAAAGACGCGAATTCGTAACGAGAGGAGAAAAACTATGGGAAACACAGATTTAAGCAACGAAGAAATGCAACGCTATATCGAAGAACAAAAGAAAAAGATTGAGGAGGCTTTGGCGCGTATGACGCCGGAGGAGAGAGCCGAAGTTGAAAAGAATTACGCCGCTCTGAAGGAAGCGGATGACGCCGCTATGCGCAAAACGCTCGACGACGCGCGAGCGGTCAGCCTGCTGACGTTCGACAAGCCGTAAAGAGTCAAAATTACTCCGTTTAAAGCGTGGTTCGGATTGCTTCTGTTACCCTATGGAAATGAATACGGCACAGGAGCATCATACAATCCAGAATCCCGGCGCGTACGTCCCCAAAGCTGTGCGGTAGATTAAATTCTGTCCGAGCTGCGGAGCACAAGCCGGCAGCGGAAACTTTTGTGAATACTGCGGTGCACCGCTTAAATAACCGAAAATCCCGGGCTTCTGCTCGGGTTCTTTTTTGCTTTATAGGAAATTGCTCTGTAACACTGCAAAACAATAAACTTTTTCACAGGGTAACTGATAATTGCAATAGCATAAACTCCTATAAAGCAAACAATTATTTGTATTGCCCGCTCAGTTGCACGCTGCGCGCGCACGAGCTGAGGTGTTGTCCAAAACTTTGAGGTGTTGTCGAAATCTTTGGTTTCGGTAACAATACCCATGCATAGCTGTTTTGGGTAACAACACCCATACACCGGAGATGGCTATACGAAAGCGGACGCGCTGATTGCGCGCGCTTT
>JAHKXX010000125.1 GCA_020627425.1 bacterium | reverse complement strand
ATCGGTGCCTGTATCCTTATGCTCAAGCCGCCGAGGATACTGAAGAGCCTTATAAATTCGTGACAGTGGGAGGGATTATTTAATGATAAAGGTCAAAGTTACAAAAAGCGCTATGAACAAAAGCATAAATGCATTCGGACTAAAGCCCATACAGATCATTTTCGGAGTTGTCGGTTCGGCTATAGGTATTATTACTTTCTTTCTTCTGAGGGAATACATTCAGATAGATCTTCTTATGTGGATAATCTTTGCCGAGATTGCCGTTATAATGTTTCTGGGCTGTGTCCGTATAAATGATATGAGCTTTTTTACATACATAATAAAGATTTTTAAGACTGATATTCGCAAATTTAACCGAAAGGGTGGTTTTGAAGTTGAAGATGACGAATAAAAAGCAAGAGAAAACTCGCAACAAACGTAAGGTGAAAATACCAAAAAACGCTCAGGATACGATACCGTTTATTGAGGTGTATGAAAACGGCTTGTTTCTTATTGAGGAGAATACATATACTCTTGTATTTGCGTTTGAAAACATAGACTATAATCTTCTCAGGGAACACGAACAACAAGATATATATGAGAAGTACACAAGTATCATCAATGCAATTCCTACAGATATTGATTATCAGGAATTTCTTATGAACGCGAGTGCGGATTACCACTCCTTTAAATTCGATACCGGAAATGCTTACTCTGATATAGATACAGACTATAAGAACATTATTGACGAAGCAGTACAAAATGCAGAATCTACGGGTATCAGAAAGATATTGCTAATAGCAATGAGCTACAAGGTAAAAAATAATATCAAAAACGCTGATACGCTTATAAAATACTATCAGACCATCTCTTCTAAGTTTGCAAATCTCGGTTCTGATACCCGTCCGTTGCCGCCTGAAGAGGTGCTGAAAATCGTCTATGAGTTCTATCATCCGTTCAGCGTTGTTCCCTTTATGCTTCCGGAAAATACATTATCATCGGGTATGAGTCTGAAAAACTATGTTGCTCCTTCAATATTTAAGTTCACGAAAAACCGTATTGATATAGGCGAATCTATGACAAGGATCCTTTTTATGAAAAATTGCGGCAGTGAGCTTGATGACTGCTTTATTTTTGATTTACTTGATCACAACAGAAAGGTTACCGTTTCCAAGCATTTACATAGACTCGATAAAGCTACCGCAGCAGATATGACTCGCAAAAAAATAAACAATCTTGAAAGTAAGATGCAGACCCTCAGAGAAAAAAATCATAAAAACGGTACGGATCACATACCTTTTCGTCTGCTCGATATGGAGCGCGATCTGAAAACGTGGCAGGAAAGATTATCGTCTACTTCCTGCGAGATGTTTGCACTGTCGCTGATAGTCGCTGTATCTGCAAGAAATCAGGAAGAGCTTGACGAGCTGACCCGATTTGTACAGGAAAAGGCTGTAGATCATCATGTACAGCTTGAAGTGCTTTCGTTCCAACAGGAGAACGGACTCAAGGCTGCTTTGCCCTTTGGTATAATGCCTTTCCGGGCAAACTCCGAAAGTAACGTCAACACTTATCTTCTGTCGGAAGAAGCAGGAGTATTGATACCTTTCTCGACAGTAGACCATTATGATACAAACGGTGTCTGGTACGGCAGAAACAAGCTGACCCGAAGCATTGTTGCCCTTGACAGAACCGAGGAAATGAACAGCAACGGTTTTGTTCTGGGCATATCCGGTGCTGGCAAATCAATGTTTGCCAAGGGAGAAATGTTTGAAGTTCTGCTTAAATATCCCAATGATGAGATTATTATTATTGACCCTGAAAGAGAGTATGAGCCGCTTGTCAAAGCCTTTGAAGGAACTATAATCAGGCTGTCCCCGAACAGTCCTACCAAGCTGAATGTATTTGATATTGATCTGAATGCGAGCGAGGAGGGTGCTTCTGCTACAACACTGAAAACCGAAACTATTATGACGATCTGTGAAACGGCAAAGGGAATGGAGCTGACAAGCGGTGAAAAGACGATAATAGACCGTTGTGTAAAGCTTGTATACAAGGACTATATACAAAGCCGGGGCAAAGCACCGGTTCCGACCTTCAGGGATTTTTATGAGCTTCTTACTACTCTGAAAGAAGAGGAAGCACGTTCCCTTGCGGTCACGCTTGAGCTTTATGTCAAAGGCTCCTTTGATGTATTCTCAGGACAGACCAATGTAGATATTGACAATAGACTTTTAGCGTTTGATATATCCTCTATGGGTGAACAGATAAGAACAGTAGGACTTCAGGTAGTACTTGAATATGTATGGCAGCGTGTTATCAAAAACAGAAAAAACGGTATACGGACGTGGGTATGGATAGACGAGTTTTCCATTATGTTCAACGACGGTGCCGGGAGATCAACACATAAGTCGGGTGAATTCTTTGCTAATGTCTACAAGCGTATCAGAAAGTACGGCGGTGTTCCGACAGCATTGACACAGAATATCGCGGAGGTACTCGAATCGCCGCAGGCAAGAACGATGCTGAAGAATTCTGAGTTTGTCGTACTGCTGCAACAAAAGAAGGAAGACCTTGATATAATCTCCAAGCTCTGGGATCTGTCTCCGTCACAGCTTGTACACCTGAAAAACGGACGAAAAGGAAGCGGACTTATAATCTGCGGCAACAAGATAATACCATTCGATAAGCAGATACCCGATAACAGTCTGATGTACAGGATATGTACAACGAAGTTTGACGATCTCAATGATTTTGACACCACAAAAAAATAAAACTCTTCGGGGAGGTGAGCTTGTGTTTTGGTTTTTGCTGATATTTATGGTAATTGATATTCTACAGACAATTTACATCCGCCGCCTGAAAAAAGAGATCGCTCTCAGAGACAGTCAGGATAACAAGGATAATGATATGCAGACAAATAAAACAAAAAAGGAGAACCGGACAGCGAAACTGCTTAAGGAAATATTCTGGTTTTGACAAATGGGGCTTCAAGCCCCATTTTAAATTTATATTCCGTCGAAAAAGCTTGACATTATAGGATATATCCTATAAAATAATATCAGATGGGTGGTGTTGTGATGCCAAAATATCAGGCGATATTTTATGACAAGGCAGATGGTTCTGAGCCTGCAAAGGATTTTATTCTTTCGGTTGATAAGAAAATGAGGGCAAAAATACTTAAGATCATTGCTATGCTCCAAGAAAATGGTGCAGATTTGCGTATGCCATATTCGGAACATCTTGAAGATGGAATATTTGAAATCCGGGCAAAAGTTGGTTCGGATATCTCAAGGGTATTATATTTCTTTGTTGTAGGACATAAAATAATCCTGACAAACGGATTTATTAAAAAAACACAAAAAACGCCTAAGAGAGAAATAGAAAAAGCAAAACAATATCGCGTAGAATATTTAAGCAGAAAGGGGTATGATGAAAATGACTAACTTTGATGATTTTCTGAATGAACAACTGAAAGATGAGGAGTTTCGCAAAGAATACGAAGCACTCGAACCTGAATTTGCCATTATTCAAGCGTTGATCGATGCACGAAATGAAGCAGGTATCACACAGACAGAGCTTTCCAAAAGAACAGGTATAGCTCAAACCGACATCAGCAAGCTTGAAAGAGGAAATGGCAACCCCTCGCTTAAGACATTGAAAAGATTGGCAGAAGGGCTTGGTATGACCCTTGAATTAAAATTCAAACCAATCGGCACATAAAATCTTATTTTCCAAAACCAAATACACTCGCACAGCAAGTAAAGCTACAATTCGCTTTGCTTGCTGTTTTTTTGCCTGAAAACGAAAGGAGGATAGTAAATGGAATTTAAAAAGTTTTCCGAGGAACAGCTTGAAAGAGCGAAAAATGCCGATATTATTTCTTTTCTGTCGGGTCACTGTGGTCTGGAATTCAAGAGAGCAGGCAAGTATTATCAATGCAAGCAGCACAGCAGTCTTGTTGTCTATGCCGACCGCAAGGGCTTTGTATGGAATAGTAAGAATATCTCCGGCGGTGACACCATAGACTTTTTACGCAAGGTAGAGGGCAAGACATTTCCTGAAGCAGTCGAAGCGATCATCGGTGAAGGTGCCGCCGTTACATATACCCCTGCTCCAAAGTATAAAGCAGAAGCAGGACAGCTTGTATTACCCGAAAAAGCCGAGGGAAAATATAACAGGATATTCGCTTATCTTTCGCAAACAAGAGGTATTTCACCTGATATTATCTCGGATTTTGTAAAGTCAAAGCAGCTCTACCAGGACAAAAAAGGTAACTGCGTTTTTGTCGGCTTTGATGAACAGGGTAAGGCTAAATTCGGCTGTGTCAGAAGCACTCTGACAGAAAAGAAATACCGCGGTGACTGCAAATACTCCGATAAGCGTTATGCCTTTCATCAGATGGGTAAAGACAGCACAAGGCTGTACATATTTGAAGCACCTATAGACCTTATGAGCCACTGCACAATGACAGACAGAACCTATGGCAAAGGCAAGTACAAAGCTCAGACAAGACTTGCCCTCTGCGGCAGCTCTGATGTGGCACTTGAAGCCTTTTTAGAGCGGCACAGCGACGTCAAAGTCCTGAATTTCCGACTTGACAATGATGAAGCAGGACGGACGGCGGTCAAAAAGTACAAAGAAAAATACGAAACAAGAGGTTATGAAGTCAATGCTGTTTTCGGCAAGTCAAAGGATATTAATGAAGATCTAATAAACGGGCAGGATGAAATAACGAGAAAATCAAGGTAAATGTAACACAAAAAGTATTGTATTATGTGTTACAATATGGTATAATAAAGGTGGGCAAGGAGGGGTATAATGATATTTGAATGGGACGATGAAAAGGAGAAGATCAACATCGCTAAACACGGCATTGACTTTACTACGGCAGCCCGTGTATTCAAGGATGAAAATCGCTTAGAATTGTACGATGAAGCACACTCAGATACCGAGGACAGATATATCACCATAGGCGTAATAGACGATGTTGCGTATATTGTAATGGTAGTATATACCGAGCGAGGAGAAGCGATCCGACTGATCTCAGCCAGAAAAGCAACTAAACAAGAACGGAGAATGTATTATGACTATTCGTAAAGAAATCGACCTGAATAAGCCTTTGTCCGCCGAGCAAAAGCAAATGCTTGAAGCTCTGAAGGAAAGACCTGTTCACCCTGATGAAGATTGTCCCGAATTGACTTCCGAGCAGCTTAGACAAATGGTAAGAGTATCTGAAATGCGCCGTGATGAACGCAGAAAGCAAACAGTTACACTGCGGCTTTCTCCTCAAGCACTACGAACTGCAAGATCTCTCGGAAAGGGCTATACTTCCGTGTTGAGCAGAATACTTGAAAGTGCATTGACAGATACAGAACTTATCAAGCATTTTCTGTAATGCCCCGAAAGACTTCATTCGTCTTTTCTTCCGAGCTTATCCCGTCCTTGTCCGTATGGGATAAATCAGTACAATTTCTTGTACACATCAGAGTAAGTCCCTTGACTATGCCTTGATTTGTGGTATTATTAAGATAGATAACAGAGAGGAGGCTTCACAATGAAAAAACTATCAATACTGCTGCTGACAATGGTCATAGCACTATCATCAATATCCGGCTGTGTAGAACCGGAGTCCGAACAAAGCAATAATAATTCAACGCAGGAAGTAAGCACAGAAGAAAGCATAACCGAAAGTACGGAATTAAGTACAGAGTCCGAGGAAGTCTCAATACAGGAGTCCCAAATATCTAACGAGGCGGAAAATTCTGCTGCATCAGACGAAAAATCCCAAACTCCAACTGAGAAATCAGAAGTATCTTCAGATGTATCTGGAGAATCATCTGAAGGTTCCGGAGCATCAGACGAAAAATCTAAAACTCCAATTGAGAAATCAGAAGTTATATCTCCCGCATCCGACGGCTCCACTCAGACTTCTAAAACTCCAACTGAATATATCTATCCTGAGTCCATAACTCTTAATGCTCATAACATCACGCTGACATCCGGCGATACATATCAGCTTACAGCTGCCATATCCCCGAGCAATGCGAGCACCAAGAGCACCGAGTGGCACTGGACAAACAACAGTGTTCTGGAGCTTTCCTCAGATGGAGTTGTAACAGCCAAAAAGCCCGGAACGTGTACGATAACCGTCAAAACTACAAATAACAAGACGGATACCTGTACAGTCACGGTCAAGGCAAAGCCTCAGCCGCAGCAGAGCACTCAGCAGCAAGCTTCCTCGCAGTCGTCAAAACAGGAAAGCAAGCCCTCCGAATCGAGCCAAACGTCAAAGCCGAAGCCCGAAAGCTCCGTACAGGAGACAAGTTATAACAACACCGGGATATACGCCGCCTACGCTCCGCCCTACGATTGGGACACCGTTATAGCAGACCTCCGCAAGGTCGGCGAGGAACAGTACGGTATAACGTGGGAAGATAGCCTTTACGTCAGAAATAAAGGCACTGAATACGGCAGTAAATACGGCGGCTGTGGGTTTAATCCACCTACCACTACTCAACACGTAACCCGTGGTAATGGTCAAAGGTTAAGAGAGAAGTGTATAGAACAGTTTGAACTTTTAAAAATAGATGATCCTGATACTTATCAGAATGCACTATTTAAAATTGTTGTAGAAGATATAGGTGAACAGCCATATAAATACTACGGTGACGGACGAGTTGAATATGAACACGTATATTGGATATATCTTCTCTATACGTAAGCTTTAAGCAGTACTTTAAAAGTGCTGCTTTTCTCTTTAGAAAACTTAATAAAAATCCAAGCGGATAAGATTTGTAAAGTCGGAACAAATCCTGTCCGCTTTTTATATATACAAAACTATAAGCAAAGGAGAAATTTTATTATGGTCAGAAAAAGATCAAAACTAAGCAGAGCAGCCGCAATGCTTTTGTCTGTAGTTATGATACTATCGTGTTTCGTGATAATCCCTGCTACAGACGTTGGCGCTGTCAGCCTGACAGAAACAGAGACCGGGATAAAGTTTGTAAAGAACGTAACGTTTGAAGAACCATACACCGGCAATTCATATACATACTACAAGGGTCGAGACAGACAGAGGATGTATGTATACGAAAACAATGTCAAAAAGAACGCCTACTGTATCCAGCCCGGTACAACAACCGGCGATATGACAAAGGGTGAGAGAAGTGCGTGGGACGCTTTAGGCACTACTAAAGAACGTGCCATAGCACTTGCTATGTACTACGGCTTTATCGACAGCAGTACCAATCATAATCCGGATATGTACCCTTCGGGTCGTAATTTTACCGACGATCAGAGATGGGTAGCAACACAGCTTATCATTTGGGATCTGGTGTGCGGTTATCGCGATCCTGCAAACTTTGAGTTGAAGTATGATAGGTGGATAGACTCTATCTGCGGTGATAAGTGGAATACAAACAATCCTGAATACAACTGGCAGGTCGCTTGGTGCTACAAGGCTATTGTCAACAAGATGATTGAGCATAAAACCATAATGAGCTTTGCCGAAAAATGGTCATCTTCTGCTCCTACTCACACAATGAAATGGAACGGCAGTGCTTAT
>JAHKXX010000124.1 GCA_020627425.1 bacterium | reverse complement strand
TCTTCCTTCTTCGGCTGCCATTTTCCTCCGTATGCACTGCCGCCGCCTTTTCGGATGTATGTCTTGCGAACATAGGTGCCTGTGAGTTCTTCAGGAGGAAAAGGCAAGCCCGGGCTTGCCTTTAACTGTTTATGATTCGCTTTATCATATCTTATCAGGAATTTTGCTCTTATCCTTACGATATAGCAGCAGGTATGCGCCGAAGAATGTAGCCAACCCGAACGCCGCAAGGATTGCCTCCAGCACCCATGGGGAGAGGCTTATGACTTTAAATATAATCAAGGCTCCGATAAAATCAATTCCGGTATGAAGTATTATTGCCAGAGGATACAGCCAGAAGCGCTTTTTGTCCCGGCAGGCATAAAAAACCAGTATTGATGCGCCTATATGGAACAGTACCGCAGATATCCTCTCGACGAATGCAATACCTAAATCTGCAAAGGAGAAACCTGCGAGCAGATCCACAATTGCTTCGACGCTGGCAAGCTGATCCGGAGCCTGTGCTGCGACCTGTTGTATCAGTGTATCGAATGATCCGTTATTGATCATGACGGCATAAATAATGTACTCAACGTAGGTAAGTCCCAGTATGAGAATTACCTCAAAACCGCCGTGTCCTATGCCGTATGATATCGAAGCTTCTCTGTTTTTGCGGTTCCTCATAACTGTCTTAAAGGCGATCAGCCGTCCGGTTTCTTCAAACACACCCGGAAAAAGACCTGCAACAAGCGAGAGCAGGATCGGGTTGGAGTTTAAAAATCTGCTGACGTCATGCTCCGGAAGTCCCATCGCCGTCGGAAAAGCCAGCACATTCTGAATTGGTTTTTCAAGGGTCAGCGCAAACAGCATAAATGCGGCTGCTCCGATCAGAATGGATGTGATCGGTTCTTTTTTTCTGATCTTCCAGATCAGGGCTATAGTCACAGGAGCAGCGATAGAAATCACAACACCTATGATCATCCAGACAAATGATGCAGTTTCAATGTGTACATTACCCGTCATTTCCTATCATCTCCATCATCCTTGCTCAGGACCTTTTTCTGCCAGCTCCACTGTCCGCATTCCGGGCATTTCATGTATCTTGTCCTGCCTATATGCATCGCAAGATTTGTCTGCCGATAGGTTGGGATGTGCCTGTCGTGGCATTTCTGACATTCGTAATATCCCGCCTTCTGTTCGATACCGACTGCTACAAACGCTATAACAAAAATCATTACGGCCGCAAATGCGATCAGCTCGATCCGTACCCATACGGGCAAATCCACATAAGCCGCCACAAAGCACATAAACAGCCCTGCTATAATCGTCGGAAACGATATAAGATACTCAGTTCTCAGCAGCTGTCTGTTTTTCTCCTCGAGCTGATGCTTCATCTCCAGCAGGTTTTCTTCTGCCTGTTTGTCATATACTTCTTTCATAATTCTTTCGCCCGACAGGAGCTCGTTGACATTGATTTTCAGAAGCTCGCACAGTTCCAGCATTATCCCGGAATCCGGCATCGACTTTCCGGTCTCCCATTTTGATACCGCCCGGTCACTGATCCCGAGCTTCTCGGCAAGAACAGCCTGAGTCATACCCTGTTCTTTACGGCAGGCTGCTATAAACCTTCCGATTTTGATTTGATCCATATCGGGTACCTCCTTTCTTGCCTTTATCATATCATATGAAAAACCTGTTTGTACACGAACCGATGGTTGACCGGCGAGCCGCCGGGGGCAATTCGCGCTCGGATTTGGTATCAGATTCAATATATTGTCGCGCCGCATGCTTTTGCCAATTGTAGTTTTACACTAAGTGGTTGATTTCCCTACTCTACCGTTGGTTGAGTAGCTGTTTTCCGCTTCTTCGGAGAAGGCAGCCACTACGAGGTATTTATTGTTCAGGGAGCGTTCTGTTTTTTTCTATCCATTTTACTGCAAAATCCACAAGCTCTCTTTGCTTCATAAATCGGAGTACCGCGTTTCCGAGCGATACTTTTTTTACTTCGTATGCTTTTTCAAAAGCGTCTCCGATCTGTTCAAAATCCTCACCGTCTACATAGAGCGTATCATAAGCCTTCCACACTCTCTGTCCGTTCTCTATAAGAGCGCTGTGTTCCGTACAAAGGTGTTTGCCGGGATAGTCTGCTCTTTCGTCGGCAAGGTGCAAAGAAGTGTTCTTATCGTAGCCTACGCCTATGAGAAGTACATAACCGTCAAGCTCGTACAGCTTTCCGATTGGAGAACCGTCTCCGAAAATATTTGACAGATCGTGTCCCTCAGTCAGGTACCCGGCATACCTGCCGAAGGCGGCAACCGAGCGTGCGGGGTGATCGCTGCGGATCGTGCCGCGCCACGAGCGGAACATCTCCGCGACCCCACCCATGGTATTGGTGGGAGTGATATCCTTATCATACGGCGGCCAGTTATCGCGGATCGCCTGCCAGCATTCCCGGGGTACCTCCCAATGAACTCCTGTTTCGGGATCAAGGTTTTTCCACGACTGAGTGGGCATCATGATCGTGCCACTGTCGGTGACCGATTCTATAAGCGCCTCAATGATGGTCTGAGCCCCTCCGCAAACATATCCGATGCTGCCCAGTGATGTATGCACCATGACCGTTTGTCCGGGTTTTACTCCTGCTTTTTGAAGTGCGTTCAGTACATCTGATTTAAGAATTAATTGTTTCTCCAATTTCATATCCTTTCTGTTGCGACGGAATCAGTGTTCCGTATTCGTGACGATTATTTTTTTATCTGTCAGTGTCTCAAAGCATTGTCTGCTATGATCCCTGAGATATTGTGCGTTTCTGTATTTCTTGCCGCGATCGGTGCCGCGGAGCTTGTGCTCCCTATTTTTTCTTCTTTGGAGCAGGCAGTTCTTCGTACATTGCTTCAAGCAGCTTTGTCAACAATTCTCTGTTGTCCACATCTTCTACAAGCAGCATTTCCTTTGCGCCATCATAGGGAAGCTCCATAGTTGCCTTCGGCATCATTGACACGGCGGACTTAGTAGGCTTCACAAGAAAGCGGTTATCATATATTCCACCGATCACCTTGTCCTTATAGTAAATAATATATTCTCCCATCATCGCACGATAAGATACATCCTTCGATTCGGAAAGCTGCTCCAATATGTAATTCAGATATTCCTTGCCGGACGGCATTTTATATCCCTGTCCTTTCGCATATAGTTTTTTAAATTATGATTTTTCCTGCGTTAAGGTTTCTGTAGCCTATACTTTATTATAATAAAACTCTTACCGAAAATCAATTTTTTGTTTCCATATAAGCTTTCCGGCAAACAATGCCCGGGCATTTTCAAAGTCGTATGCACAAGTGGAAAGTGCCACTACCGAATCATCACTTTTAAGGTTTGGATCAACATAATAAATACTGCTTGCTTTCAAAGTCTCCTGCCACTTTCTGCTGTCTGACGGAATATCATATATCTCGTCGTAAGCATTTACAATAGAAAGTGCATAAAAATCAATACGGTACAGATCTTCCTTTGTAAACAGCCACCCATAATGATGTTTGTCAAACTGTTCACGCTGTCTGAAATTTCGTATATCGCCAAACATACCGTATTTCATATCATGTCCGTATAAAATATTCAGCGCATCAGAGAAGTCCGGCGTACACTGATATGAAAGAAAGATAGATCCGGACTGATTATTTCTGCCGTCCGGTGCATGGTGCAGATAATACTGATTATCCTTTCCCTGCACTATCGGGTAGTCTATATCCGAATCGGCTATATATATCCAACCGATCAGATCACTGCTATAACGGGAAACTTCGCGCATTTTTTCCGTAATCTCTTTTACTTTTTGCTCAGTGATAACAGGAACAGACGCGTCGGGTTCGGAAGCCTGTGTATTATTGTTTTCTTTTTTCTCCGGGCTTTCTGTCACTTCGGACTCTTGTACTATATCATCAGAAACTGCTTCTGTTGTCGATGTCGTAACAGACGCGGCAGTTGTTTGTGATGTA
>JAHKXX010000123.1 GCA_020627425.1 bacterium | reverse complement strand
GCCGCTGTCCTACTATTTTTCTTTTCTATGAAAGTTTTCCATAAAATCGGTAGTATATTCACCGGACACAAATCTCGGGTCGGAAAGAATATCTATATGAAGATCTCTGTTATGAATAATGCCGTTAATGATAAGCTCACTGAGTGCCATCTTCATTTTTCTGATGGCAAGGTCGCGGGAACGCGCCTGAACTATCAGCTTTCCTATCATTGAATCATAATACGGAGGAACCGTATAATCCTGGTATATAGCCGTATCAAACCTTACGGTGGGACCGCCGGGAACGTGGATAAAGTCTATAGTGCCGCAGCCGGGACGGAAGTTATTGTCGGGATCCTCTGCATTTATACGGCACTCTATCGCACAGCCGTGCATAAACACCCTGTCCTGAGTTACGGTAAGCTTAGCGCCTGATGCTATTCTTATCTGCCACTGTACTATATCGAGTCCGGTAACTATCTCTGTTACAGGATGCTCTACCTGTAAACGGGTATTCATCTCCATAAAATAGAAGTTCTTATCCTTGTCAACAAGGAACTCTACAGTACCGGCATTCTCGTAATTAACAGCCTTTGCAGCCTTTACGGCAGCCTCCATCATGCTCTTGCGCATTTCCTTGCTTACGGCAGGAGAGGGACTCTCCTCGATAAGCTTTTGATTTTTTCTCTGAACAGAGCATTCTCTTTCTCCAAGGCATACTACGTTTCCGTATTTGTCGGCAAGCAGCTGCATTTCAACATGTTTTACCGGTGAAAGGAATTTCTCCATATAAACGGCGCCGTCACCAAAGGCGCTCTGCGCCTCTGCCTTGGCAGACAAAAAGGCATTGTCAAAATCCTCTATTCTGTCGACTCTGCGTATGCCCCTGCCGCCGCCGCCGGAGCGTGCCTTGACAAGCAGAGGAAAGCCTATTTCCTGCGCCTTTGCTCTTGCCTCTGTGACATCATCTATTACATCGCTGCCGGGTGTTACGGGAACACCGGCTGCTTTCATAGTTCTTCTTGCAGCGTCCTTGTCTCCAAGACGCTCTATCATTGCAGAGGTCGGACCGATAAACTCTATATTGCACTGCTCGCAGAGAGAAACAAACTTTGCATTCTCTGACAAAAGTCCGTAGCCGGGATGTATTGCCTGGGCGCCGGATACAACGGCTACTTCGATTATTGCAGCCATATTCAGATATGACTCAGCCACCATAGGACCGCCTATACAATAGCTTTCATCAGCCATACTGACATGAAGAGCATTTTTATCTGCCTGTGAATAAACTGCAACTGTAGAAATACCCATCTCACGGCAGGCGCGGATTATTCTGACGGCGATCTCGCCGCGGTTCGCAATTAGTATCTTTGAAAACAATGATTACACCCTCTCGATCAACGCAAAAGAAAATTCCGCCTGTACGCAAAGCTTACCATCAACAGAGCCTTTTGCCTTTATAAAGAAAAACGTATCCTTTATAGAACGGGTAAGCTCACAGCTTATATCAAGCGTCTGTCCGGGTAGAACCTTATTTTTAAATTTAGCCTTCTCTATTCCGGTAAAATACGGTGTACTTACTGCGGATTTTTCGGCGATAATAACCGAGCTTGCCTGCGCCAGCATTTCGCAGAGAATAACTCCCGGTACCACAGGATTTCCCGGGAAATGCCCGTCAAGAAACCATTCATCGCCCGTTATGTATTTTTTTCCGACACAGGTATTATCTCCTGTTTTGGTCGCTTCGTCTATAAGCAGCATCGAATTTCTGTGAGGAATAACATTTTTAAGCTCTTCTTTATTCATCGTCTACCTCCGAAAAATCACTTTATCATAAACAGCGGCTGACCGTATTCTACTACATCACCGTTTTCGACACAAATTTTTGTAATAGTGCCGCCCTTATCGGCAGTAACCTCGTTCATCAGCTTCATAGCCTCGATAAGACACAGAACATCGCCCTTGTTTACAACAGAGCCTACAGATACATACGGATCCTTATCAGGTGCCGGAGCCGCATAAAAAACGCCTACCATCGGGGAATTTACCGGTGAGCTGCCGTCATCCGCCTGCTTTTCCTCGGGCTGTATAAACGGTGAATTGGATGCTTTTGCATGGGACTTTTCGACCACAGGTTCGCTTACTACAGTCTGCTCCGTTATAACAGAGGCACTGCTCTTCTGCATAAAGGAGATCTCTTCGCCCTCACCGTTCTTAATTGTAAGCCTTGTAGCCTTTGAATTATCAAATGCCGCAAGCAGCTGCTTTATTTCATCGACACTGTACATAGATAATACCTCTATTCATTATATTTTTCTGAGAGCTATACAAGCATTGTGTCCGCCAAAGCCAAAAGTCGTGCTGATAGCCATATTTACATCTGCTTTTACAGCCTTGTTCGGAGTATAATCAAGATCACACTCGGGGTCAGGCTCACTATAACCGATAGTCGGCGGAATAACACCGTCAACAAGAGCCATTGTAGCGGCAATAGCCTCTACGGCACCCGTAGCTCCGAGCATATGTCCGGTCATAGATTTTGTGGAACTGATGTGTGCTTTATAAGCAGCGTCACCGAGTGCGATTTTGAAAGCCTTTGTCTCGGTAGAGTCATTCATCGGTGTGCTGGTACCGTGAGCGTTTATATAAAGCTCCTCTGTTCCCTGATACTGAGCTTCTCTCAGTGCGAGAGAAATACATTTTGACGAGCCTTTTGCCTCGGGATCGGGAGCGGTTATATGATGCGCGTCACAGGTATTGCCATAGCCGCATATTTCTGCATATATCTTGGCTCCGCGCGCTACAGCGTGCTCATATTCCTCAAGTATAAGAATTCCTGCTCCGTCGCCCATTACAAAGCCGCTTCTGTTTTTATCAAAGGGTATTGACGCTTTTTTGGGGTCTGTCTCCATAGTAAGTGCCTTACAGCTTGTAAAGCCCTTTACGGCAAGCGGTGAAATAGCTGCCTCTGCGCCGCCTGCGATTATTGCGTCGGCATAATCGTTCTTGATAGCATGGAATGCTTCTCCTACGGCATTGGTAGATGTTGCGCAAGCCGTAACCACGGGCAGACAAACACCTCTTGCATTAAAGCGTATAGCTATATCTCCGGCAGCTATATTTCCTATCATCATAGGAATGAAGAACGGGGATATGCTTTTATCAGTGAACATATTATAGCACTGGTTATAGAATGTTTGTATTCCTCCCGTACCGGAGCCTACATACACACCAAAGCGTTCCTCGTCAATATTTCCCATGATCTTGCTGTCGTCAACAGCCTGAGCCGCGGCACAGAGAGCATACTGTGCGAAAAGATCCAGCTTTCTGCATTCTCTTTTCTCTATATACTCAGTAGGGTCAAAGTTTTTTATCTCGGCTGCTACCTTTGCCTTTGTAAGCTCGGGATCAAAGCTTTTGATCGTGTCTATACCGCATACTCCGTTTTTCATATTGTTCCAGGCTTCCGTTACCGTATTTCCTACAGGAGTAACGGCACCAAGACCGGTTATTACAACTCTTCTCATATTTTATGCTCCTTTCGTAAAGGTCAGATAGCCATTCCGCCGTCAACCTTTATTATCTCTCCGGTGATATAGGCCGCTTCATCACTTGCAAGAAAGGCAACAGCGTTCGCTACGTCCTCACCCTGTCCGGGTCTTTTCATCGGTATAGCGGCAAGAGCAGCTTCTCTTGCGCGCTCGGGAATGGCGTCTGTCATTTCTGTTTCGATAAAGCCCGGAGCAATAGCGTTCACGGTCACATTTCGTGCAGCAAGCTCTTTTGCAGCCGACTTTGTGAGTCCTATTATTCCTGCCTTTGCTGCGGCATAGTTTGCCTGTCCGGCATTACCGTTCAGACCGACAATGGAGGAGATATTTATGATCCTTCCGCGGCGCTTCTTCATAAGGTGCTGATATACAGCCTTTGTCATATTAAATGCACCCTTAAGGTTGACACTTATTACCTTGTCAAAATCCTCTTCCTTCATAGAAAGGATAAGACCGTCCTTTACTATTCCGGCATTATTGACAAGAATATCTATTCCGCCGAAGTCAGCTATCACCTGTGAAGCGAGCTGTTTTGTCTGCTCGGCGGACGAAACGTCACAGCAATAGCAGATCGCCTTTACACCGAGAGCTTCCAGCTCTTTAACTGTTTCGTCTGCTTTTTCCTTGTTGCCTGCATAAACAACGGCTACATTTGCTCCGAGCGATGCAAGCTTCAGTGCGACAGCCTTGCCTATGCCTCTGGACGAGCCTGTAACTACTGCGTTTTTTCCTGTTAGATCCATCATAGCACAACTTTGCTGAAACTCGACTTAGAGAGTATCCAGCGCCTCCTTATTTTCTATATTTACAGCCTCTACATCTGCATTTATCTTTTTAATAAGTCCTGTAAGGGTCTTGCCGACGCCGACCTCAATAAATCTGTCTGCTCCGTCCTCTATCATATTGTTAACACTGTCCTGCCATTTTACAGGGTGATTGACCTGCTCCGACATAAGCTGTTTAAGGTCTCCGGAATAAGGTCTTGCGCTTACATTGGCGTAAACCGGTATTTCCGGCTCCTTTAACTGCACGCCTTCAAGGTAAGCGGAAAGCTCTGCGGCTGCTGTGTCCATAAAAGGTGAGTGGAAGGCTCCGCTTACGGCAAGCTTTACAGCCTTGCCCTTGTTTTCCTTTACCATAGCGCACAGTGCGTCTATCTCGTCCTCAGAAGCAGCCACAACTGTCTGAAGCGGACTGTTATAATTAACGGGGTAAGCCTGTCTGAAATGAGTGCATATCTCTTCGGTCTGCTGCGGCGTTATCTTCACAACGGCCGCCATAGCTCCCTTGTTTGCCTTTGCGGCTTTATCCATAAACTCTGCACGCTTGCATACAAGTCTGAAAGCGTCCTCATACGACAGCATTCCGGCAAAGGCTGCGGCGGCTATCTCTCCGAGTGAAAAGCCTGCTGCAAAATCAGCCCTTATACCCTTTTCCTTTACTGCCTCGGCTGCTGCCAGATCACAAATGAATACGCAGGGCTGAGTATTTATGGTAACGGACAGCTCCTCCTTGGTACCCTCGAAGCACTGATGAAGTGTACCGGGTCTTATTGACTCTGCCATATCAAAAACCGCTCTTGCGGCAGGTGAGTTTTCGTATAGTGATTTTCCCATTCCCGGATACTGTGCTCCCTGTCCGGAAAATACAAATGCCGTTTTTGCCATATACATACCCCCGTGTTCAATTCCTGTTGATTATTTATTCCATCTGATTACGCAACTGCCTGTAGTAAGACCGGCTCCAAAGGCGCACATCGCGATTATGTCACCTTTTTTCAGCAGCCCTGCGTGGCTTGCCTCATCAAGAGCCAGCGGTACGCTGCCCGAGGAGGTGTTTCCGTAGTGCATAACATTGCAGAAGAATTTTTCGTTGTCAATGTCAAGATTTTTTGCAGCAGCATTGATTATTCTTATATTTGCCTGATGAGGGATCACCCTGTCTACATCCGACAGTGTAAGTCCTGCATCCTGTACCGATTTTTTTATTCCCTCGGTCATAGACTTTACGGCAAACTTATATACCTCGTTACCCATCATATGAAGCACGGCTCTTTCCTCCTCATGCTTATAAAACG
>JAHKXX010000013.1 GCA_020627425.1 bacterium | reverse complement strand
GAATAAATCTTTTATATATAACCAACGATTCAGGTAAAGGAGTGGAAATGGTTCTTAAACTCCATCCGGACGTTGTTATACTGGATCTGGAGCTTCACTTTGGTGTAGGCAGCGGCATACTGTTTCTAAAGGATCTGATAGAGAAGCACCCGGATCGTAAGCCATACATCCTTGTAACAACAAATAATATAAGCAAGATCACACATAACAAAATAAGGTCAATGGGGACTGATTACATTATCAGCAAGCATCAGAGCGACTATTCGGCAAAGTCGGTCGTTGATTATTTGATGATAATGAAGGACGCCATTCTGTCATACGGAGGAGAATCAATAAACAATATAAATCTGACTCCCATAAGTGCTGTTAATCTTGAGACGGCAATAGCCAACGAGCTTGACAACATAGGTATTCCTTATAATCTGAAGGGTAGGAATTATCTTGTTGAAGCCATAAAGCTTGTCATAGGCGGTCGGACTACCGATATATGCGCCGAGATTGGTAAAAAGTATGAGAAATCCGATCCAAGCGTTGAAAGAGCTATGCAGACTGCCATTAACAAAACGTGGCGGGTTTCAAGCATTGACGACCTGGCTTTATATTATACTGCTCCTATCAGCTCATCAAAGGGTGTACCGACTGTAACAGAGTTTATTTTTTACTATGCAAACAAAATAAAAAAGCTTATCAAATAAAAAAAATCTGCCCGTCCTGTGCCGGGCAGTGCTTTCAGGTGATCAATGGTGATTCGGAAAATACTTTTTCATCCATTCAAGAATCCAGCCCCACATATTCTCACCTCCGATCATTTATGATGTATATATCATACGTTTTCGGAGGTTAAATATATATTTCTCTAAATAGTTGTATTTTATTATAAAAAATAGTTTAAGGGGATTTTAAATTGGATTTGTTTATAAAACGTTTCTTTACGTTTATAATTACCGGGTATGTTTTCGGAAGAATACTAAATATAAAGAATTTAAACATCAAGTTTAAGCTGATGTTTATTGGTTTTTCTTTATTAATGACGATCGGATATTTTCTTATAAAACTATTTCCCGACCTTAACAACGACTATGTACATACATCGTATAAGCTTTTTGGATTCGCAGCAACTGTTTTTGTTTTTCAGTTTATCCACAAGCTGAATTTTTTTAAAACACTTACAGTTGCTATGGTTTCCTATGCTTTAACAAATGTCTTATATTTTGTGGCAGGCTTTTTGATGTCAGTTGTTTGCGGTGTTCTGCAAATAGAGATAACGGACGCATCAGTGCTGGTAGGAACTATAATAATGGTGTTGGTACAGTCTGTTTTTGCATTCCTCTTGTTCAGAATAAGAAGATATAAACATGGTTTTCAGTTTTTACAGGACGGTAAATATCCGTATATGTGTATTCTTTTAAGTCTGTTGATAATTGTTCTCAGTCATTTCCTTCTTTTTGATTACATAAAGGATGGTTTTTTCTTATTGTTAGTGCTTTTTCCTATACTTGCCTCTGCACTGATACTGAATATTGTAATTCAAAGAGAGATCAAAAAAACATACATCAAGCGTCAGAGAAAGAGAGAACTTGATTATCTGTATACAACGATAGAAAACTATAAGAAAGAAATACAAAAACTCGGAGAGGACAACGAGGAGCTTGCAAGGATCATTCACAAGGATAACAAGCTAATTCCGGCACTGAAGGACGCGGTTATGACAATAATAAAAAAAGAGGATCCCTCCCCTATTGAAGCGCAAAAAATATACGACAGCCTCGATAAGCTTTTGTCTGACAGAGAATTAAGTATAGACAATTATTCCAAAAAGGAGGACGATATACCAAAGACAGGTATCATTCTCGTTGATGCAATGATGGAATATATGTCTCGAAAGTCAAAGGCTGAAGGAATAAGCTTTTCGGTACAGACTGATAATGATTTTGACTTTTCGTTTTCCGGAATAAATGGTAATGATCTGTGTACCATTATAGCCGATCTGATAGAGAATGCTTTTATAGCCGTACGGGAGAGTGAATTAAAAATAGTAAAGCTAAGATTATCCTATACGGAAGGCTTTCCAACTGTTACAGTTAGCGACAGCGGAATGGACTTTAATCCCGAGGTCATTCGTTCATTCGGATTAAAGCGCAGAACTACACACGCAAACACCGGTGGTAGCGGCATAGGGCTTATGCAGTTGTTCAGCATTAAGAATAAGTATAAGGCTACGTTAAACCTGTGCGAATATGATCCTACACAGAACGAAATAACAAAAAGCATATCGGTTATATTTGATAATAATAACAGATTCTATTTATATTCGGCACGCTGTGAAATGTTAAAGAGGGATTACTACAGATATGATATCATATATGAAAATACTGCATAAAAACTCATATACTGATTTTAAATAATAAAAAACAGCAAAAGGAATTGTTGATCCTTTTGCTGTTTTATTTTATAAGTAAAACCACTCGCTGGGCGAGTGGATGTTTATTTGCTCCATAAATAACAATATGCCTGAGTTCTTGCTGCAAAGCGATATCTATTTAATAAAGAGCGCACTTCTTCTTTTGTATACCATGCTGCCTTTATTTCTTCTGCCTCAGAATCGCTTTTCTGTATGGTTCCTTCTGCAGTTCCGATGATCACGCTTCCCATTTCATTTGAAAAGCCGACAGCCGAATAGCTTTCCTTCCAGATCTCTTTTATATTTATGAGCTTCAGTCCTGTTTCTTCCCGCAGTTCCCTTTCGGCAGCCTCTGAAACAGTTTCCCCCTCGTCAATCAGTCCTGCCGGAAAATTATATACCCATTCGCCTACTGCCATACGGTATTCAAAATTCAGCAAAATTCTTTCCTCAGTTTTGTCGTGGATTATCATAATAACTGCATCTGTTGTTTTGTTGTTAAGATCGTCCTTATTCTTAATTTCCGGATCACGGCTTATCATTTCATATATCTTTTCGCTGCAGCCGTCGGTTTCATATCCGATCTTGTAGTAGGTAATATAGTCACCTTGATACTCTTTTCTGATACTTCTGAATTTCATTTCAAACGCCCCTTATCGTTTCAGTAAATATACAATTCCTATGGCAGTCTCCTGTAAAAGCGCCCTGACAGGTCGGCATTTCACAGAGTTTCTGAGAATCATCGTCGTTTCGCCCTATCCTCTTGCGGACATAGCCGATATTTTTAAAATTGGCTTCTTTACCTTTTTCCATCGCCGCACAGGTGTTTATCCATATCACATTGCAGTCGTCATGGGCACAGACATCAAAGGACTGGCAAAAATCATAGGTGCCGGTTGAAAAAGACGGAACAATGATAAGCGTAAGCTTGAAGCATCGCATAAGCTGTTCCATATATTTTGTCGTTAGAAAATCCTTGCAAATAAGTATCGCTATACGGCCTATACCTTCGTAATGAAGTATATTAACTACCATATTGGTTCTGATATCCTCCATCCAGACGGTCCCGCTATGCTCAAGACAAAATGGGTACTGCTTATTCTGACGGCAGATAACATTACCAAAGCGGTCAAGCACCGTAACTGTATTCATATTATTATCCACGACCGACGGAAGTATTATAAGAGATGGTATTTTATTATATTCCTTTGCAGAAAGTGAAACGAGTTTTTGCCTGATATAGTCCTCTGTTTCGCAGTTGCCGAGCGCTTCGGGGAATACTATTATATCACATTTATCGTTACCTGATTTTCTGAGTATTCTCCATATTTCTTCGTTATCTTCTTTTGCTTTTGATTTATCATAATTTATACTGAAACACTGTATGTCCTTTTTGGTATAATACTTATAAGCGAAATGCTTTTCATCTCGTACTGCAGAAGCAGCGATTTTTAAATGCTTATGCACTGAAAAATCGGGAAATATATCATTTGTCAGGAAAATATGCTTGTCTATAAGTTCACCCAGTATGTAGTTTTCCATCAGGAGAAAATGAAAAAGAAAATTATCCAGGCGGTTATAGCTGTGTGAAAGCCGATGCTTTCGCTCCCAGACGCAGGAACACCGCGGCAGAAGTCCTAAGCCTGTCGTCTCACGGTTGGTATTCAGCACCACCGAAAAATCATCCGTCTGATATTCCCTTATCTTTTCGAGAAGAAGTGTTTTCATAGCCTCATCCAAAACCTGAACAAGTACTATCATAGAAAACGGATCGTCTTTCTCCTGAAGTGTTGAAATATATTCTGTTATTTCAGCATACAAAACATCGTTAAGATCATCTTTTTTCAATTGACGAATGTGCAGACTCCGATCTTCATTTTCTGATATGTCCGTAAACAATGAGCTGACGTTTTCCGAAATATCGATTAGCATTTTATTCCTGCATTTTGATGACAAACAACTGTATTTCACGAACAGATAATCATCAGGACAGGATCGTATTATTTTGGAACATAGCTCTGCTATGATATTGCATATAGGGATCATCCTCACGATCTCCTCTCTAAAAACTACTTTGTATCTCTTTTATTATATATCATAAGAGCACAAATAGCAATTAAATGCTATAAAGAGAAGCAGACCAACAGAAGAATCTGCAGCCTGCTATAAATTTCATAAGTTTTCCACCATATATCGGACGATTTTTGCACACCTTGCAGCAGCTTGTGCTTCAAAGGTTTTATAGTCAACGATCTCCGTTTCGTCGGGCTTGTCCGAGATAGCGCGTATGACCACAAAAGGAATATTATTGAGGTGACTGGCTTGTGCTATAGCAGCCCCCTCCATTTCGCAGCACATTCCGCCAAAATCGGATAATATCTTGTCTTTTTGCTCCTTCTTGGAGATAAACTGATCGCCTGAGCAGACTCTGCCCTCAAATACATGAACGTCAGGGGCAGACTCCTTTACAGCCTTTACCGCCGCAGCACGCATAGCTTTATCAGCCTTGAAGGCATACAGACCTGTATATGGTATTTCTCCTTTTTTGAAGCCGATAGCTTCTACATCGTAATCATGTTGAACAGCATCAACAGACACAACTATATCGCCGATGTCGATCTGACTGTCAAGAGAACCTGCAACATCCGTATTGATGATTTTCGTGCAGTTGAAATCATTTATTAGTGCATTAGCGCATATTCCTGCATTTACCTTGCCCATTCCGCATTTAACAATGACCACATCTTTTTCACCAAGGGTTCACTCACAGAATTCCATCTCGGCAATTTTGGTTGTTTTAGTGATATCTGCCGCTTCATTTAATGTATTTACCTCTACATCCATAGCACCGATAATTCCGATCGCTTCTTTCTTTGCTTCGGGCTTATTATCAGAGCAGCCTGTCGGAAAGATGCTCAAAAGTATCGCCAGTACGCTTATCAATGTTATTATTTGGTTTTCACAGTCAGTCACCTCTGATATGTTATTTATTCAAAAATGCAATCAGTTTACTTTGGAAATCCTTATAATAGGGTTTTTCGTACATTATCACGTGAGCACCGCCCTCGATCACCTCTAACTGAGACCCCTTCGGAAGTTCGTCGAGAGATGAATTTACAAGATCATAGTTAAGATAAGGATCGCTGCCGCCGCAGATCACCAATGTAGGAACAGTAATTTTTGACAGGTCGATAAGCTTTTCGGACTTTTCAATACATATATCCCGTCTGCCGCCGTTAGGGCTGTATTCATCATCATAATGCCAGCAGCTCGAACAAAACATTTCGACTATTTCACGCTCGGTAATGGTATAATCAAAGCTGCCGTCAGGATCACGCTGGAAATCGTCTGCGGCATGTTCCCAGGTATTATGATGGAAATCCTCGGTCACTTCATATTTACCGATACCGCTGAGAATAGGGGCATACAGAACCAGGCGGTTCAGGTGATCTGTATTTTTTGAAGCATATCGGCTCGCGGTTACTGTGCCCCAGCTCCAACCGAGAATGTCGATTTTATCCTGTCCGCTTTCCGAAACTATCTTTTCTACTGCTGAATGGATATCCTCTGCCGCATAATCGGAATCGGGCATATAGCCGTCCTCTACCTTACCAGACTGCCCGAAGCCGGCAATATCGAGCTTCCAGACCGCATAGCCCTCATCCGCCAGTCTTCTTGCAAGGCTATAGTCCTTATAATCAACATCGAACTCGTGAGACGAATATGTAACGCCGTGGGTTAGCAGAATGTTTTTTTTGAGGCTCTGTGCCGTCTGCTGTGGTACGATCCAGGTGGAGAGAGATACCGTTTCTTGTCAAAGAATAGTCGGCAACCGTGTAGCTTTTCTCTGCTTCCGCCGTGACTGGTTGTGATGGTTGTGGGTTATCCGCCGGAGCATTGCAGCTGATTAAAGAAAATGCCGTTCCTGTCAATAATGCAGCAGAAAGAATAATACCGATTGTCTTTTTAAGCAGTTGTTTCAATATTCATCATCCTCTTACGGGTTTATACTAAGGTTTGTTTTACCTTCGATTTATCGAAGCAGCTTAACACCCAGCATTGTAAGATCGTCAAACTGCGGAGCATCGCCGACAAATTCATCTACGGACTTTTTCATATTCTCAAGCAGCTTCTTC